>NZ_NISU01000001.1:1158149-1458839 GCF_002335805.1 Bacillus sp. FJAT-45350
TTAAATGGAGAAATTGCTAATACAAAACCATCTAGTGGTCGGTATTCTAAACGATTCCAAATATTCTTCATACTATCCGGTTGAATCTGATAGATTTGATTAGCATAATCAACGCCAAAACGTAAGAAATCTGCTAATTCTTGTGCAGCGTCAATTTCAGTTTGATAAGCTGTTTTGGATTGTCCTAACATCGTGGCAGCATTGATTACGTCACGGTATGGACCAGAGATTAAATCAGCAGCTTTTAAGAAAATGGATGCCCGGTGTTCCCATGGCATATTTGCCCATGACTCTTTTACAGCCATTGCTGCTTCTACAGCATCACGCAACTCTTTTTCTCCAGCTTGAGAAAAATTTGCCAAAACATGTTGATGATCATGAGGCATAACCACTTGTTTCACTATATCTGTCTTAATATTTTCTCCATTAATAATTACAGGGATATCGACTACGTTATCAGATTGGCGCTTTAATTCTGCCTTTAATGTTTCTCTCTCTTTGGTACCTGGAGCATATGTATTGCCAGGCTCGTTTTTCGGTGTTGGGATTTTGAAAATTCCGTTACTCATACTATCACATTCCTTCCGTGTAGTTTATCTGTATACACTTATATACAATGCAATATTTGTGCCAAAAAGGAAAAAGGGACTAAAGTGTTTTAAAACACCTTTTCATCAAAATTACTGAATTGTGTTTTTGTACAATTGATTTACAAAAGTGTTCACCTATTTACACTTTTGTATAAATGATGGTCAAAAAGCCGTTTTTCTTAGAAGTTAGAGAAAGCATTTGCAATTACTACTATGTTTAAATGATTTCAGACCTCCTTAAAGAACTGTGAACACAACAGGAACAGAAAAAGGTGAGAACTGGTCGTTCTCACCTAATCTATCTTTAAATCATACTTCTTAAGTTTGTTATATAAAGTGGCTCTTGAAATACCTAATAACTTCGCTGCGGCTGCTTTATTTCCAAATGTTTTTTGTAATGCATACTGAATCTCATCTTTACTCTGACTACTATGTTTCTTTATTTCTTCGAATTGCATGTTAAGAGTAGGAGGATTATTTTCCTTAACAAAATTCTTAGGAAGATGATGAGGCTTAATCACTTCGTTATCACTTGCTAAAATGATCATGCGTTCGATAATATTACGAAGCTGCCGGATATTTCCTTGCCAAGGGTGTTGAAGGAAAGTATACATAACTTCTGGGTCGATTTCAGGAATCGGCATCGTGTATCTAAGAGAGAATTCCTTTAAAAATAATTGAATTAATTCAGGGATGTCTTCGATACGATCTCGTAACGGGGGAATAGATATTGAAATGACATTTAAACGGTAATATAAATCCTCCCGGAAACTTCCTTCATCGATCATCTTTTCTAGATCTCGATTGGTAGCTGCTAATATCCGTACGTCGGTAGGGATTGCTTCATTTCCACTAACGCGATAATAATGCTTTTCTTGTAATACACGTAATAACTTAACTTGTAATTCAAGAGGCATTTCCCCAATCTCATCAAGGAAGATTGTACCTCCTTTTGCAGCATCAAATTTCCCTTTTTTTCCACCTTTAACCGCTCCGGTAAAGGCTCCTTGTTCATACCCGAAAAGCTCGCTTTCAAAAAGTGCAGCAGGGATGGCACCACAGTTAATTGCAACAAAGGGATGGTTAGAGCGTTTTCCTGCATTATGAATTCCCTCAGCAAACAATTCCTTTCCAACCCCGCTTTCCCCAGTAATTAATACCGGAGCATCTGTTTTGGCTACTTTATTTGCTAGATTAATAGCCTCTTTTAAAACAGGACTTCTGCCTTTAATTTTATTAAAAGGAGAAAGATTTTGTTGGCTTTGATTTGTGCTTTCTAAATCGTGTAAATAGGCGGTCGTTGAAGACAACTCATCATTCAATTTAACTATCTCCGTAATATCTCTTTCAATAGATATTCCTCCAACAACTTCTTTACCAACATAGACAGGAGCTGTATTAATTAACACATGAACATTAGGGTGAGGCTGGTTGTATTTGTTTGTAACTTCTTGTCGTTCTTTCATCGTAGACATTAAAACAATGGCCTCTTTTTCAAAAAACTTTGTAATAGACTGGCCATAAACCTTGTTTAGTGAAAGCCCATACATTTCTTCAGCGTTATGATTTAAATATGTGATATTTCCTTTATAATCAACAGTTGTAACAGCAGCTTCAACTGAGTTAAGAAAAGCATTATAATAAGCTTTTGTTAGTTTCCACTGTTTGAAAACCTCTCTCATAAATGTTGAATAAGGAATCCATCCGCAAACTTCATCATTTGCCCCTTTTAAAACAATATTTCTACCTTCTTCGATATTGTTAATGTCTGATAAAAGATTAGTAGGACTGTATATCTCCATTTTTTTAATATCTAGTTCGTTTTTCCATGGCAGTGCTATTGATTCAAGAGTTATATCGTGTTGCAAATTGAATACCTCCCAACAAAATTTAAATTCTGTAAAAAAGTTTACATATATGTCTATATTGAATCAATTATAGACGGAATTGACTAAAAATTGTATATATTTTTCTTTTTCTTTATTAGACGGCTATTTAGTAGTTTGAAAGTTAAAATAGTCAGGATTGTTTAGCATGACTGTTATTCTTTTGAAAACGTTTACAAATGTGTCTAAAATGGACATTTATTGAACAAATATGTGTGGATAAATAGGCAGTTTTATTTAATAAATCACTGCGCAACCTTAAAAAACAAATTGGCATGGGTTTTGCATATAGAAGGGTAGTAAGAAAAACTATGCTGAATACGGGAGTGGTCAAAATGATTTTACATCAACCAATGAAAATCTTTTTTATATTCCTTTCACAGAATAAAGCAATGAATGTCGCTGCAAAAAAATGGGGATTGAAAATAGGGGCATCTCAAGTAGTAGCAGGAAAAAATATCGAGAGCGCAATTGCTAGAGTAAACGAATTAAATAAACTAGGATTAACGTGTACACTTGACCATTTAGGGGAGTTTGTAGACAGTAAGGAAGAAGCACTAGAAGCGACGGAATATTGTATTAAGACATTAAATTCGATTGCATCATCAGGTGTTGACTGCAATCTATCGCTCAAAATGACACAGCTTGGTTTAGATATTAGTGAAGAATTTTGTTTGGAAAATATGCGACGAATTGTTGGCACTGCCAAACAGTATAACAACTTTGTAAGAATTGATATGGAGGATTATTCACACTGCCAGCAGACATTGGATATTTTAAAAGAATTAAGAAAAGATTATGACAATGTTGGAACGGTTATACAAGCTTATTTAAAGAGAGCGGAAGAAGATATTAATAACCTAAACGGTATTTCGTTAAGACTAGTAAAAGGTGCGTATAAAGAATCACCCGAAGTAGCTTTTCAAGACAAAGCCAAAATTGATGAAAATTATTTAAACATCATCAAAAACCATTTAATAAGTGGGAGTTATACGGCGATTGCAACACATGATCATCAGATTATTGAAAAAGTAATAACGTTTGTAAAAGAGAACCAAATCGAAAACAGTCAATTTGAATTTCAGATGCTTTACGGCTTTAGGACTGATTTACAACAAGAATTAGCAAAAAAAGGGTACACTATGCGTGTTTATGTACCATTTGGACAAGATTGGTTTGGATATTTTATGAGACGCATGGCTGAACGTCCGCAAAATGTGGCGTTTGCATTAAGAGGTTTACTTTCAAAATAGACAATCAAAAATGCTTTGTAATCACTCGAGGTGATAAAATGAGACTATCTATAAAAGAAGAAGCCAAGTTAGAGAAAGTAAATCTACAGCATTCAAAGGTTTGTTTCAAATTCGGTGGAATGGGCCACTAAGCTATGAATTGCTTGAGGAATGTTTAAATTAATATTCGGGATAAAGTAGAATGTTCAACTTTTTGGCGAAAATAAAGGTTTGTAATTCGATATAAATTTTCTTAAGCTAAAAGAGGCAATCCATTGTAGGATTGCCTCTTTTAGCTAAATTGCTTAGGAAACTATATAATATGTCAACCTGTGTATTTTGTTCTAACATGTAAAGGAGGACATTGCGCTCCTTTACTACTTACCCTATTTTCTATCAACTTTAATAAGTACTGTCCCCCATCTTAGTGTACCAGGATACTCTGATTGGACATTCTCAACGGCATAGTCAACAATTTTGACGTTGTAGTTGTCTAATACACGTTTCACGATTGACATTTGTGTGTCATAGATGACCAAGTTGAAATTGATGTTATCCATTTTAATCCACCCGTTTTCGTAACGTGCGTTGACTGGTGAAATCTGGTTTAACTCTGAATTGTTTAAAGCATTTACAATTGTTTTAAGCTCTTCCTCTGAAACAGTATTATCAGTTATATCAGTGTCAACTTCTGGAGGTGTGACTTTGGCCAAATGGGGGTTATGTTTACCATTCTCCCACCCATTACGATTCCCATTGTTTTTAGCAGTGGCCTCGGAATTGTGAGGATTGTGTTTGCCAATCTCCCATCCGAAGTGATTTCCGTTGCTTGAATTATTCGCGAACACAGGTGAGCCTATTACCATAGTCAGTACACCAGTAAGAATAATAGCTGTTATTTTTTTCAATATATGTCGACCTCCTAAGAAGAATATGTGTTACCTTCATGAAGGCTATCCTATCATGAATTAAGAATTAATTGGTTGGCTGTTTTATTGAAAATTTGTAAGGTTATAGAAGAAGTTAGACCCGAATTAAATAAAATATTACAAACTGACGTCACATCAAAAGCTGATTAATTAGGTATTCTATTTTTAAAAGGCACAATAAAGTAAGGCAATTCACAAATTGCTTATTCCTAGTTTCTTAATATTAAAAGGTAAATCAAAGAGCGTGCAAAAAAACGTCGTGCAACTTACTTCTCAAAATAGTAATAAATCTAAGTTTTAAGGCTTTCGAACAATTTGGTTTGGAAGTCCTTTTTTTTGTTGAGTGGAATCGTTTTGAGAAGATTTTGATTACGAAAACTAATTGTGACCACATACCATAGCTCAATCTACCATTTTAAAAGTTAAATTTACCCCATTAAAGCGCTTCCAATTCTCCTTTACGTTTACCAGTTTGAAGGTTATTTTACAATAGTAAAACTTTCGTTTACCTGAAGCCGCATAGTACTTTCCAAAAAAGACCATAAAGTATCAAAATATTTTAAATTAATAGAATAATTAAGCTTAGAGACTAATAAATTTAAATATCAATAATGAAAAAGTATTTCAATTATTGAAAAGTAGTGTAATTAAATCTTTTTTGAAAGCACTTACAAATTTAAATTAGGGGGATTTATATGTCTGAGAAAAAGGCAACAAATGCAATGAGAATTGCACTTGCTTTAAAGAGAAACGGGGTAGAATATATTTTCGGCCAAAGTAACCCGCCGAGTGTTACATTAGCTTGCAATGATATTGGCATTAAGCAAATTGGTTATCGCCAGGAGAATGCGGGATCATTTATGGCGCAGGGTTACGCAATGACTACAAATAAAGTTCCAGTTGTTACCGCGCAAAATGGCCCTGCTGCTACATTAATAGTTGCTGGTTTAGCCGAGAGTTTAAAGTCATCTTATCCAGTAGTAGCGATTGTTGAAGAAATTGAAAGAGGCCATGAGGAGAAAAACGCTTTCCAAGAATTAGACCACGTGGAGTTGTTTAAAGGTGTATCTAAATGGGTGAAAAGGATCCCTATTCAAGAAAAAATTGAAGATTTTGTTGATAGAGCTTTTACAATTGCAGCCAGTGGGAGACCTGGCCCAGTAGTGTTATTGTGTCCAAAAGATATTATTAATGACACGTCACAATATTTAATTAATACAAAAAGAATTGCTAATTCAGGACATTTTCCGCTTGATAGAACAGTAGCCGACCAACAAAAAGTTGAAAGCGCTGCGGAAATTATTTCTAAGGCTGAAAATCCAATTATATATGCAGGCGGAGGGGTTGTCTCTTCAGGTGCATTAGAAGAGCTACGAGAATTACAAGAAGAATGTGCAATTCCGGTTGCTACCACAACAATGGGAAAAGGTTCAATAGACGAAAATCATCCTTTGAGTATCGGTCCAATAGGGTATTATATGGGAAAAAGAGGAATTAGTGCGCAGTTAAAATCAATGGTTCAAAACGCTGATGTAGTACTTTTGGTTGGGAATCGAACGAATCAAAATGGAACAGATTCATGGACTTTACTTCCAGAAAACTCCAAATATATACATGTCGATATTGATCCGACAGAAATAGGACGTAACTATGAGGCGTTAAGGTTAGTTGGTGATGCGAAGCTAACGTTGAAATCATTAAAAGAATGTCTTATGGAAAAAGGTATTGAAAAAAGATTGCAAAATAGAAGCCTTATTGAAGAGGAAATACAAGTAAGTAGAAACAAACATATTGAAATCATGTCTAATATAGTCTCGTGTGATAGTGGTTCGATAAAAATTGAAAAGTTTCTCAATGAAGTAAATAAAAGATTAAGTGATGACCATATTGTTGTAGCGGATGCTAGTATTTCTTCAGTTTGGAATGCTAATTATATTCAAGCTACTAATCAAAGAAAATTTATTTTTCCGAGAGGGTTGGCTGGATTAGGATGGGGATTGCCAATGGCTATGGGTGCTAAAGTTGGTAACCCTAATAGAAAGGTTTTTTGTTTAGCGGGAGACGGTGGTTTTGGCCACGTGTGGAGTGAATTAGAGACTTGTAAGAGATTGGGAATAAATATTGTGCTTGCTGTAATTAATAATGGAATTTTAGGATATCAGAAGTTAGGAGAAACAGTTTTATATGGTCGGTATACAGATGTGTGTGAATTTTCGTTTGTTGACCATACAAAGGTTGCAGAGGCTGTTGGTGTTAAGAGTATTAAGGTGGATGATGTAAAAGATATTAATAGGGTGCTAGATGAGGCTTTTGATCATAATGGTAGTGTATTGATTGATGTACTTTCTGACCCCGATAATATTCCACCAATCAGTATTATGGATAGTTTAGTAGAAAAAACTGATTATTAACAATAAAGGAGTTGATGCGTTTTATGAAGAAACTTGCAGGGAAAGTTGCACTAGTCACGGGTGCAGCTAGAGGAATCGGAAGGGAATATGCTCTAAGATTAGCATCTTTAGGAGCAGATGTAGGCATCATAGATATTGACTTACATTCTTATAAGCATTTTAAAAAAGAAAAGATAGATGAAGAATGTGACACTGTTGTAGAGGAAATTAGAAACCTAGGAGTAAATTCTATTGGTGTCGAAGCGGATATCTCCAATGAAGAGAAAGTTACAAATGCTATTAAAAAAATAACTGAGAATTTAGGTGAAATTGATATTTTAATAGCAAATGCAGGAGGTGGTACGGGCGCAGTAAGTGAAAACGCTGCATCTACCGTTGATTCAGAACAATTAAAAGTCGTAATGGAAAGAAACTTATATGGAACGATATATAGTGTTAAAGCAGTTGCTGAGAATATGAAGAGGAATAGGTACGGGAAAATAATCACAGTCACTTCTGTAGCAGGTATTAAGTCAAACGAAGGTGGGACTTATTCACACTATGGTGCTTCTAAAGCTGGAATTATTTCTTATACAAAATATTTAGCACAGGATTTAGGTCCTTATAATATTACAGTCAATGCAATAGCGCCCGGTTATATTGGTACAGGAAGACTTATGGAACAATTTGAAAAAGGAGGAGTTGAGAATTTTACGAAAGAAACTGCTTTGAAGCGTCTAGGAACACCTGAAGATTGTGCTAATGTTATTGAATTTTTAGCTACTAATTTATCTGATTATGTAACTGGAACAGTCATTGATGTAACTGGTGGATTAGTTAAGTAGTTACAAGTATGTAAAGAAGGTGGAAAAGATGAAAGCATTAGTTAAAACTGAAGTAAGAAACGAATTTAGAATTGAAAATAGAGACATCCCTAAACTTAGTAGAGATGAGCTGTTAATCAAAGTAGAGTATTGTGGAATATGTGGAAGTGACCTACATGCTGCTAGTCATGCTAAAGGGTATGAATTTGTACCGAAACCTATAATTTTGGGACATGAATTTTCCGGCTTAGTAGTTGAAGTAGGATCAGAAGAAAATAAACAATTACTGAAAAAACGGGTAATTATTGTGCCAGGGAATTTTTGTGGGGAATGTGAGCAATGTAAAAGCGGTAAGGAAAATATTTGTTTAAATATTGTTGGTATTGGGCTACATCATGACGGGGGAATGGCTGAATATGTCAAAGTGGCATCAAATCAAATTATCATGATACCTGATGAATTACCCTTCGAAATTGCGTCATTAGCAGAACCACTTTCTGTTGCAATACATGCAGTAGAGCAAATTGGCGGAGATCTAAAGGGTAAGAAAGTACTCGTCCAAGGGTGTGGCATTATTGGGATGTTTACAGCCATAATCGCAAAAAATATAGGTGCTGATGTAACTATTTCAGGCTTGCAAAAAGATTGGGAACATCGACTGAGCCTTGCCGAGTTGTTTGATATAAAGTCAGAAATTTTCGAAAATAATGAAAATAACCATGAGAAATTTGATTATATTTATGAGTGTTCAGGGTCTTCCATTGCTACTGAAAATGCAGCAGAACGATTAAATAAAGGTGGAATACTAATTTTGGTTGCACTTTATGAACAAAAAGTAGAATTACCAATGAATTTGATAGTAAGAAGCGAAATAAATGTACTTTCAAGTTATGCATCTACAATTAAAGATTTCTATAGTGCAATTGATGTTTTGCAAAACAATCAAAGTAATATAGGAAAACTTATTCGAATCTATTCTTTAGATGATGGTAAACAAGCGTTTGATGACGCACTAAACCAAAAAGTATTAAAACCTGTATTAAAAATTTAGTTTGGAATGGAGGAAAAAGCATGAAAAAGTTCTATAAATTAACTTTATCGGCATTATTACTATCAATCTTCCTAGTTGCTTGTGGTAATGGTGGAGATTCTAATAACAGTGAGGGAGATTCAGGGGCAAATACGAATAGTGAAGAAACAATTGTATTAAAGGCCGCTACTAATTTACCAACTAGACATTTCAGCATGCAAAATGTCATTCTTCCTTTTTTAGAAAGAATTGAAGAAGAATCTAATGGAAGAGTAGAATTTCAACTTTACGATTCTGAATCTTTAGTTCGAGCAGGTGAAGAGTTAGAAGCACTAAGATCTGGAACTATTGATATCGCAGTTCCAATGTATGATGTGTATGATACAGCTAGATTCCCTTTTTCAGAAATTCCTTTATTACCACTAACAAAATCATCACCGGAAATATACTCTGAGGCTGTATCTATTTTCATTCAAAATGATGAACCTTATAGTGATGGGAAAACGCATATGGAACGGGTATATGGAGACCAAGGCTTAGTTGCATGGCCATATGCTCCAGGCAGATCTTATACTATAGGAACTGTTGGAGAGCCAATAAGAAGTTTAAGTGAACTGCAATCATTACAGGTTAGGGTTCCTAGTAGTGTACACGAAACCTTTGCTAGAAAATTAGGAGCTTCTCCTGCGAGAATTTCAATTAATGAAACCTACGATGCATTTAATAGAGGTACACTAGATGCTGGATTTACCCCAATTACTGACTGGACTAGTTACGGTTTTGAAGAGGTCTTCACTTATGTAATTGAAGGGATTGAAGCAGGTTCTTGGCCTTCTAGTTTTGCGATGACAAAAGATAGATTCGAATCTTTACCTGAAGATATTCAGGAAATCATTTCTCTTGCAGCTATTGAAGTACCAAACTTGAGACATAATCCAGAGTTCAAACAAGTTCAAGATGATCTTGAAGCATCAATCTTAGATGATTTCTTTGCTAATGGTGGTGTACTTGAAGAGTTAAGTGATTTACCACAAGAAATTCAAAATAAGGTAGATGAAGCGGTTGGTGAAACGTGGCTTGAATGGATTGAATCGTTAGAACGTGACGGTGAACCTGCAACAGAAGCCGCTATTAGGTGGAGAGATGCAGTTTTACAAGCTGGTGGGGATGTACCGGATGTTGTTAAAGAATTAACAGTAGATTAATTTAAATAAAGGGGGGATTCCCCCTTTATTTATACAACAAGGAGGGGAGTATACATGGATAGTACTATTGCATTAATAATAGTAATAGCTATATTTACTTTAACACTTTTAGCCGGGCTGCATATTAGTTCAGTATTAATTCTAACTGGGGCTATTGGAATATATTTAATAGTTGGTATTGCCCCTGTAATTAACCTAATACAAATAGATACGTTCTCTACAGTCGCTAGTTATACTCTAACTACTATACCTTTATTTGTATTGATGTCTCAATTTATTGTGCATGCAGATATCGTGAAATATTTGTATTCATTAATATTTATCATATCAAGAGGAAAGTCCTCAATATTAGGCGTATTTACAGTAATTTTAGGTGGATTTTTAGGGGCAGTATCTGGTTCAGCATCAGCCATGTCTGCAGCATTAGGGCAATTTGCTGTTCCTGAATTAAAGAAGCATGGGTATAATCAAACATTTGCTGCATCAATTGCAGCAGCTGCTGGGTCGCTAGCAACCATTATTCCGCCGTCAATTGGTCTGATTATCTATGGTGCTATTACCCAAACTTCAATTAGTAGTTTATTTATAGGAATACTTATTCCAGGCATTATAACTTTAGCTGTAATTTCTATTATTGTAGTCATAATCTTTAAGAAAGAATCTAAGAATATTGGAGAAATTCAAAGTAATCATAATACTACAAGGTACTCTACAAAAAATTATGTAGTATCAGCTATTACAGGTATTTTAATAATACTCTCTATATTCGGGGGGATATATTTAGGAATTTTCACACCAACAGAAGCAGGTGGTGTAGGAGCGTTCATTACACTAATCGCTGCTTTTATTCTAAAAAAAGTAAATATGAAGTTCTTAATAAACTCATTTAGAGAAACATTGAAAATTACAACTATGGTTATGATGATTATGGTAGGGGCAACCATTTTTACTAGATTTGTTACCTTGTCTCAGATACCACAGAAATTGATTGAATCATTAGGACCATTAACTGAATCACCGATATTGATAATATTAATCCTTTTAGCAGTCTTTTTTGTAGCGTTCATGTTCTTAGAAGGAGCAGCAGCAATTGTAATGTTAGTACCAATTACATTACCGTTAGTTGAAACTGTTGGTTTTTCTGCATTAGAATTTGGGATTTTAATTTCAGTGGTCGGTACAGCTGGTCTAATGACACCTCCTGTTGGTATAAGTACGTACGCAGTTTCTGGGGTAACAGGCATACCTTCTAACAAAATATTTAATTATACCTTATTGTATGCAATTGTGATAAGTGTAGTAGTTTCCGCTATCCTACTATTATTCCCTCAATTGATTACTTGGTTACCAAGCTCTATGAATTAAAGTAGAAGAGAAGAGGTGATTAATAATGAGTCGAGTCATGAAAAGAATTGACCAGTTATCATTGGTGATTGGTAGTATAGGATTAGCGGGGTTAATGATATTAATAACAGCTGGCGTTTTTACTAGATATGTTCTGAATTTTTCTATACCAACAGCATATGAGATTGTTGAGAACTATCTAATGCCTATTACTGTATTTGCCACGCTTGGTTATTCGTATAAAAGTGGAATACTTCCACGTGTTGATGCCTTTGTAGAAAAAATAAAATCTCTTAAAATAAAGCGTTTTATAAATAGTTCAATAATTATGGTTGAATTAATAACATTTTTATTTATCAGTTACTATATGTATCAGTTTACGATTTACTCTTTCGATAATGGTATGGGCTTTAGAACGAATGGTATAAACTTTCCACTTTATCATATTAACTTCTTGATCTTTATATCTTTTGCTTATATGAGTTTATTGATATTGTTGAAATTTATTAAATCTGTGAAAAATAAAGATGATAATCCAATTCAAAACAAGGAAGTTGATTAATATTATGAAAGAATGTTATTGCAATGAATAAAAATAATAGTGCAGTGTCAGAAAAAACGTTAAAGTTACTGATGTTATTTTCCGTTTATAAAGAACTCTCTGTTTCGGAAATGGCCAATTTAATAGAGATTAATATTTCTTCAGCATACAGAATTGTTAATACTTTGAGAGAGTTAGGGTTTATTGAACAAAGGGATAACAAGTGTTACGTTCTGTGCTCGGGAAATATACTAAGACTTTATCGAATGATAAATAAGGAAATAAGGGATATTGCTAGACCTGTAATAAATGAACTAGTAACAAAATATAACGAGTCCGTATATTTAAGTGAAGTTTATGAAGATGAAAAAGTTATTATTATTGAAAAGAAAGATAGTACTTCACATTTAAAATGGAGTGAAAACATAGGAACTGTTTATCATATGCCTACAGGTACTGCAGGAAAAACACATCTAGCTTATTTTCTAGAAAGTATGGAGGTAAATAAACAAGAAGCTTATTTAAAGAAATTAAAGTTGAAACGTTATACAGAAAATTCAATTACAAATATAAAAGAATTAAAAAAATCTATTAAAGAAATTTTAGAACAAGGCTATTGTATAACTGAAAGTGAACATGTAAATGGAGTAGTGGGGGTATCCGTTCCTGTGTTTGACTTTAATAATGAATGTAAAGCGGTATTAACAATGGTCATGGCTTCTTCAAGGTATGATAAGAATAATAAGGAAAATTATATTAATGGATTGTTAGATGCAGCAAGAAAAATAGGTAGTAATCTCACATATTAATAACGAGGAGTGTTGAATTTGACTGAAAAATCTACCATTACAAATGAAATGAATACAATGGAAGCTGTTGTAAAAGTACTTGAGGAATCAGAAATTGAATATCTTTTTGGGATGCCAGGAGGTTACATGGGTGAATTATATGATGCAATATATGATTCTTCGGTAAAGCCAATTCTAGTAAGACACGAACAGATTGCAAGTATAATGGCAGAAATCTATGGTAGGTTAACAGGTAAGCCAGGTGTGTTTACTGCACAAGGTGCATGGACCATTACAAATGGTTTAATGGGACCTCTTGAAGCGATCCAAGGAAGTTCACCAATGTTAATATTAACAGACATGACTGATAATGCACCATATTCTCATCATGGTTCATACCAAGTAGGTACTGGCGAATACGGTGGCTATGATGTTAAAAAAGTGATGGAAGCTACTATGAAATATTCAACTGTTGTTCATAATCCAGCACAAGCAGTTCAAAGTGTACAATTAGCTATTAAACATGCGATAGAAGGAAATAGAGGTCCAGCAGCTATTGTGTTTCATAGTTCAGCTATTAATGGAAAAGTAAATCCAAATGCCTCTCCTAGTATCTATAATACAAAAAAATATTTTGTAAATCAATATAATACGCAAGATAAAAACTTGTTAAGCAACGCATTAGTGAAGTTAAAAAATGCTCACAATCCATTTATAATTGCTGGTAGTGGTGTTAAGGTTTCTAATGGATATGAAGAACTTCAAAAGATTGCTGAATTATTAGGTGCTCCAGTAGGAACAACCGCACAAGGAAAAAGTGCTATTAAAGAAACGCATCCAAATTCAGTTGGAGTTATTGGAAACTGGGGACAAGAAGTTGGGAATAAACTTTTATCAGAATCAGATGTCATTTTGGTTATTGGTTCTAAATTAGCGCCAACAGATACATGTAATCATGCAAAAGAGTTAATCGACCCTGAGCGACAAACGTTAATCCAAATTGACATAGAACCTAAACATACTAGTTGGACTTTCCCAATCGACATCCCGATTGTTGGAGATGCAAAGAATATACTATCAGATATGATTACGTTGTTAAGTGATGAAGTTAAAATGGATGTGGATACGGTCAAAAAAAGAATGGATAGAATAACAAACATGAAAGATGAAATGAATTTTATGTATGCAGAAGAAATGAATTCAGATGAGAAGCCAATAAAACCTCAAAGACTATTGAAAGAGATTAATGATTTTATTGATGAAGATACAATGATCACTCTTGATGCAGGAGAAAATAGGGTATATACGGTTCATTATTTTAAATCGAAAGCTCCTGGTAGCATAATATTACCTGGTTCTGCAGGAGGGATGGGTTATGCAGTTCCTTCTGCATTAGCAACGAAATTAGTAAATCCAAATAAAAAGGTCATGGCAATCGCGGGTGATGGGGGATTTGCAATGACAATGAATGGTTTAATCACGGCAGTGCAATATAACATTCCAATAGTAACAGTTGTAATGAATAATTCAGCTTTAGGATGGGTTAAAAATGCGCAAGGGGATCGATTAATAGCATCAGAATTCAAGGAAACTAATTTTGCAGAAATGGCGAAATCTATGGGTTGCTTAGGATATAAAGTGGAAAATCCAAATGATATACAGTCAACATTGGAAAAAGCATTTTCATCTGGTAAGCCTGCAGTAATTGACGTTCGTACAACTGATAAGGAAAGTTACCAAAAAGTAATGTATGATTTAGCAACCTCTTTAGAGGACTAGATAAGATTTTAAATCCCTCCTAAGTAGGTACGTATAGGAGGGATATATGTTTGTGTTTCTAACTGTATGAAAGATTAATGAAATAATTAATTATGAGAAAGGGTGTTTCCATGAAAGCTGTAGTGGTGAATGAGGAAACTTCAGGTTTATATATTGACGAGGTAGATAATCTGGATATAAAAGAACATGAAATTAAAGTAAAAGTAGTAGCTACTGCTATTAATAGGGCTGATATATATCAAAGAATGGGCCTTTATCCTCCTCCTAAAGGCGAAAGTGAAATTTTAGGGTTAGAAATGTCTGGGTTTATTATAGAAGTCGGAAACAGAGTAGAAGATTTAAAGGTTGGGGATAGAGTATTCTCATTATTACCAGGCGGTGGATATGCTGAAAATGTCGTCATACACGCAAAAAGTGCAATGAAAATTCCCGAAGGTATGACGTATGAAGAAGCTGCTTCAATACCAGAGGCATTTCTTACAGCTTATTTAAATTTAAAGCTTGTAGCCAATGTGAAAAAAGATGAATTTGTTTTAATTCATGCTGGAGCAAGTGGTGTAGGTACTGCAGCTATTCAAATTGCTAAAGAACTAGGAGCAAAAACGATTGTTACAGCTGGCTCACAAGAAAAATTAGATAAATGTAAAGAACTGGGTGCAGACTACGTGATTAATTATAAGTTACAAGACTTTTCTAAGAAGGTTTTAGAAATTACTGGTGAGGGTGTTCATGTCCTATTAGATTTTATTGGTGCTTCTTATTGGGAAAAAAATAGCCAATCTATCTGTAAAGGAGGAAGGTGGGTCTTATTAGGTTTGCTTGGTGATAGTAAAATTGAAAACTTTGATTTGGGTATAATTCTTCAGAAAAATATTAATCTAATCGGATCAACATTAAGATCAAAATCTGCTGACTTTAAAATTCAATTAACGCAAGATTTTGAACAATTCTCAAAGGACAGATTTGAAAATGATAGATTAAGAACTGTAATAGATAAAGTATTTAGCTGGAAAGATGTTGAGAAAGCGCATGAGCATATGAAATTAAATAAAAATATTGGTAAATTGATTTTACAAATTGATTAAAATGTTGGAGGGGAGTATGAACTTAGATAATAGACAAATTTTATTAGCATCTAGACCTAAAGAAATGATTCAATTGCAAAATTTTGAAATAACAAATACTGTAATCACGTCAATTCAAAAGGAACAAGTGTTAGTAAAAAGTTTGTATCTATCAATAGATCCTTATATGCGAGGCAGGATGAATAATGAGAAATCATATATTGCTCCATTTAATATCGGAGAGCCATTGAAGGGGAGGGTAATTGGAGAGGTTGTAAAATCAAACCTACAAACATTTAAGGTAGGAGATTTAGTTACCGGAATGTTAGATTGGGCTGATTATACCTTAGCCAATGAAGAAGAATTAAAAAAATTAGAAGACGATATCCAACCAATTACTACACATCTTCACATTCTTGGTATGCCAGGTTTAACTGCTTATTTTGGGCTGACTAAAATCGGTAAACCTAGAAAGAATGAGACATTTGTAGTCTCGGGCGCAGGTGGAGCAGTTGGCATGATAGTAGGACAACTAGCTAAATTATACGGATGTAAAGTAGTGGGCATAACTGGTTCTGAGTACAAAAAAAGGTATTTAAAAGAAGTGCTACATTTCGATCATGTTATAAATTATAAAATCGATAACTTGAAAAAAGAATTAAAAAAAGTGTCTCCAGATGGAGTAGATATTTATTTTGATAACGTTGGTGGAGAAATTTCAGATGTAGTTTGTTTGCAAATGAATTTTCATGGACGTGTCGTTTTATGTGGACAAATCTCTCAATATAATAATGGTACAATTGAATTTGGACCAAGATTATTTCCGTATTTTCTTACAAGAAGTATAAAATTAGGAGCGTTTATTCTTCGAGATTATAATAGTGAATTTGTTACTGCAAAAAGAGAATTATTAGAGTGGTTTAATGAAGGGAAGTTATTGCATAAAGAACACCTAATTGAGGGTCTAGAAAATGCACCTAATGCATTAATTGGTTTATTTCAAGGGGACAATATAGGTAAGATGCTTGTTAGTGTAAATTAACAAGGTTTTCGAGGATTGGTGGTGCTTGTTCAAGCGCTTCACAATAAAAGTATTGATAAAACTCTTTTTTAGTTTTAATAAACCATATGAAAATGAATCGTACTTCAGATGAAAATTCTTAAACAGTAGAAGAATTGGAATCATATAATCCAAGGCAGCTTTTACAAGTTGATTGTAAAGGCTGCCTTTTCATTCCTCTATGTTTTTATTCACAGCAATCCCCATTTACAAGAAACTATAATAAAAATTGATAATGTATGCCTATGCGAAAAAGTATGATGCCGAGGAAGTATGGCTTCTCTATCCAGTCAATGAAGAGATGAAAGACGCAGCCCAGATAGAGTTTAGAAGTGAGCTTGCGGATAATGTGGTGGTGAGTCTGTATTTCGTTGATGTGACGAATGTGGAACAGAGTTTGATGGGGTTGAGGGAGAAGATGAAATCTAATGAAATCACGTAGAGTTATTGTAGGAATGAAAAGTTCTTTGTTGGGAATCGGTATATAGAAAGTAATTGATAGACAATAATGTTACAAACTGAAATTAGGCAACGTTACCATTAGGATAAAGAGAGGTGACATGGTGAACAGTCTCAACTTAACAAATTTTCATGAACGTGAATTACACCCTTTTTTAAATTATTATTTATATCATGAATTAGAAATTGCAGCAAAAACGATTTATCAGGAACGTTCTATAAATACGACAAAAGGTGAAAATGAGTGGATTCACCCGGATATGGTTGGATATAGTATTACAACATCGAACTGGAGCGAAAAAGTCGTCTCCCTTGCTGAACACTATAATATATCTAAGGTAGTTTTGTATTCTTTCGAGCTTAAAAAGGAAATCACCATGTCGAATTTGCGAGAGGTCTTTTTCCAAGCTGTTTCTAATTCAAGCTGGGCCAATGAAGGATATTTAGTAGCAGCACAAATAAATACTGATGATATAAAGCTAATGCAGAAAATGGCTCGTTTATCAAACTCTTTTGGAATTGGCATTATTCAATTGAACTTAGTAGACCCTAGTGCTTCTAAAATACTTTTAAGTGCAAAAAGAACAGATGAAATCGATGGGGATACGGTTAACAATCTTTTTGAGATTAATAAGGATTTTAAAGATTTTTTATCTGATGTAGAAAGCGGAGTAAAGATAAATCGGGTAGTGCATTACCATTTAGATGAGGTAAAGACCCTAAATGAATTAAAGGGCGTATTAGCGAGCTTAGAAGAAAATGAGGTAACGCCTGACATACCTGTACAAGATACAACTCACTTAAATGATACAACAGAAGTATTAAGTTGGAATGATAATGTAACTGGTAAAAAACCAATGAGTATAGTGATAGAAGAAAAGGTATATGAAGCCACTAGCTGGAAACAAATTTATATTATTTTCTGTAAATACCTTTGTATTGTTAATCTAGAACGGTTTAAGAATACAAAGTTAAAAGGAAAGAAACGGGCTTACTTTTCAAGTAAGGATAATGAATTACGAGTTGCTTATTATTTAGAAGAAGCAGAATTATATATGGAAGTAAACCTAAGTGCACAATCCATTATCAAAAATATCCGGGCTCTAATGGTAGAGTTTAATATGGGCTCTGATAGTGTGAGGATTGTCTTGGAACATAGTTCAAATTAAATCATCTACTACGTAGTAAGCCTCTGTATGATTTCATGGCATATATCCGTCAAATCTATCGATAGAGCTCGTCTAACTGAACGTAACGTTGATGAGACCGAATTGCCATTGGCTTAATAAGGACGTAATGCAAGCGAGAGAAGGCATAATGTCTTCTCTTTTTTACTACCAGAAAATAGCTTAATCGAGGAAGTGCAATGGCTTCGCACACTACACGTCTAACAACAGAAAATCACTGTCGTTAGACTCAAAACAAGGTAGTGGCTACGCTCATTGCTTTAAGTAAAAAAAAATTCATATTTTACTATAGGAGGGATACGCATGGACTGGATTACGATGGTGGCAGAAGTGAGCTTTCCAATTCTAGTAACGTTCTACTTGCTTAATAGAATTGAAAGCAAGTTAGAACACCTTTCCCGTACAATTTCAGAACTTGCTAAGCAAGTGAATACGAGTAATGACCACAATCCAAAGCTCATTCATGGAAATAGAAGCTCAATTTGAGCTTCTATTTTTTATATACATATAAATATAGATAGTAAAAGTAGGATCGAACAGTACAAGCTTAATACTTTGAACTCATGCTAAACCTAAGTGGAAAATAGAAAAACACAAAGAATAAACCCTCGCACCTAAGCAGTATTCCCAGAATTTGATTTAGTCTCCATCTGCCACTTCGATAATGTCTCACATAATTTATTAAGCAGTTCCCTCGGATAACGTTCCATATTTATCATTGTATAATCGGCAAACATTCTCGTATGCCCAGTCAATATCTTCGGAAAGCCTACGTATCGACACGCCTTTAGTATCGCAAAGGGGTTTTTGCGGGTAGTGACGGGAGAACAGAACAGGTATTAGGTCGTCTATTTACACTTTGATTTTTTGTGTTATTTTGGAGGAAATTTCATCACTAGAATTGATAAAATTTGTCGCAGATGTCTAACTCCAGCGCCTAGCCCCTCGAGCTCACCTGCAAGTTCCTTTCTTCGGTATCAAAATATATCATTTTTAGATATAAACACTTAATTACATTGATTAATAAGTATTCAAATAAACCATATTTGTGTATCGAAAATCTAGGAAAAGGACAAGACTCTATACTTTTTATCCCGTCTAACTGGTGCTAGGACTCCCACTTCAAGGCTTTGAGAAGTGGGAGATAAGTGCCAGTAACAACCCGATTGGTTCAACTATATTAAGTGGGGGATGAAAGAAAAGCCCACTTAATGAAGTTTCATTTTATAAGCAATTTCTAAGTTTTGGGCTGGTTGGCAAGTTACCAAAGCTAACCCCGGGCAATAGATTACTTGTATAGGCTGAAGGGGGTGAGAAAATGGGTAGGCGAATAAAGCATACTGAACGTGACGTGGATGCATTAGCAAGGCTCATGCTAGCGGAGGCGGTCGGTGAGGGAGCCGAAGGGATGGACTTGGTAGGAACGGTTGTGGCCAATCGGGTCGAGGCAGATTGTGAGCCGGACTTCAGAAATTTGCGCACTATCAAACATGCCATCTATCAAACCATTCCGGGAACTGGAATTCCTCATTTCGAGCCTGTTTTAAATGGAGCATTGTATACACAGCGTCCCAATGAAGAAGACCTCCAAAGGGCCAGGAATTTGTTGAATGGTCATAGGAATCCTCGAGCGAGAATGAATTTGTGGTTTTTTAATCCGAGTCCGGGGCAAGCATACCGCGATCCTTGTACCCCTACGATGCCAAGATCCCCCATGACGCAGTTCGAATTTGCTTACAAGAATCATTGCTTCTATGTCGCTGTTCCGGGCTACTGCCCAGAGTTTTATAGATGAAGTAATTAAGGAGATGATTTTTTCATGACATATGGAAACTCTAGTTATTATCCGATGAACTATTCTGCTGGTTTTTATCCCACTCCGATGATGGGGGGGGATACCGCACAACAACCAAGCGGCTTCCCGGCGGATATGCCTTCCGGACCTGCGTATTCTGTGCCAGTGGTTCCGATGGGGACTGGGCAGCAGCTACCGACAGGCGTGGTGGAAGAATCATTTATCGAAAATATCCTGCGTTTCAACAAAGGGAAAGTTGGTACATTTTACTTTACTTACCAAGGTAACAACGAATGGAATGCAATGGTTTACCACGGGCGTGTTGAAACCGCTGGCCGTGACCATATCATCATTAGCAACCCCACCACCGGTAAACGCTACCTGCTATTGATGGCAAATCTTGACTGGGTAGAATTTGAAGATCGAATCAACTATCCTCACGTGGAAATTAGTCCAGCTGTCCAGGCATCCTTGGATACATCGGAGTGATGTTGTAGAACTCTAAAAATGCGGCTTTTGGGAAGACGGTGTAATCGACACCGTCTTCCTTTTATTTTGGTTAATTTTCTTTAGGTCTTCTATAAAAAAACAAACAAATTTATAAGTGGATAAAAAATTCTGAATATTAATGGACGATCGTAAATAATATTAAACAAAATCAACAAAAAACAAAATAATTCCACAAGTAAAAATGTTACTTAATGTGGAGTTCGTAAAACTAATTAGTTAAATGAGTAGAGGTCTTAAGTATTAAATGAACTTCATGAAGTAGAATTGAGAAAATCAAAATACTAGATAAATATATGTAGGTGAGTCTTATGTCAATTTCATTTGAAAAAAGAAAAGATATTATCATGGACATTATTCACAAGGATGATCGTGTAAGAATTATAGATTTAATAAAGGTTCTTGGTGTTTCAGGAGAAACCGTAAGACGAGATCTAGACAGGATGGAAAAAGAAAATTTATTAAAAAAGGTTCATGGTGGTGCTGTTAGAGAGAAAGGAGGATCTCAAGAAGCTCCCTTCGATAAAAAATCAATGGTGAAGTCCGAAGAAAAGCAAATGATCTGTAAAGCTGCAGCGGAATTAGTTGAGGATGGCGATATTATATTCATAGGTCATGGGACAACACCATTAGAAATGGTTCATTACTTAAAGGAAAAGAAAGGAGTAATCATCATTACGCCTTCAATGCCGATTCTTTTATTATGCCTCGAAGTCTTTGAGGGAAGAGTGATTTTTACAGGTGGAGAATTAGTACGAGAACAAAAATTAACGGCAGGACCAATAGCTGAAAATGTCATAGGTGAATTAAAGGCAAATAAAGCATTTATTGCAGCAGGTGGGATTTCTGCAAAAAGTGGAGTAACCGATTACGATTTATATGGTGCTACCCTTTCACGTAAAATGATGGAACGTGCTGACGAGGTTATTGTTCTAGCTGATAACACGAAGTTTGGTAAGACTACTTTTGCACATATTGCTTCACTATCTGAAATCTCCATTGTTGTTTCTGATAGTGGTTTTCCGAAAGAATGGGAGAAAATACTGGATTCATTTGAAGTTAACACAGTTGTAGGATAAAGGTTTCTTACAAATTCAAAAGTAGAAATAAAGGAGACAAGATGATGTTCAATCTACCAAAAGAACATGTACTCAAACAATCGATAGACTGGTGGAATCCTGGTAAAACTCGTCAATGGCAAGAAGATGGTATTGATTTTGTTATGGGGAAGAGAGAAGGTTATTACGTATATGACATGCATGGGAAAAGATTGATGAACCTTCATCTAAATGGTGGAACTTTCAATCTTGGACATCGAAATCCTGAAATTATTGAAACGTTAACAGAAGCTCTTGACTATTTCGATTTAGGAAATCATCACTTTCCTTCAATAGGACGTGCAAAACTTTCGGAGGCTCTTGCGAAAACAACTCCAGATAGTGTACGTTATTCGATCTTTGCAAGTGGAGGAAGTGAAGCAATTGATGCTGCTATTAAATGTTCACGCTATGCTACGAAGAGAAAAAAAGTAGTTTCTATTCAAAATGGTTATCATGGCCATAGTGGTTTAGCAGTTTCCCTAGGGCATGTGCGCTATTCTGGACCATTTTTAAGTGAAGGTGAGCCCGGTTTATTTATACAAGTACCTTTTAATGATTTAGATGCTATGGAGAGTGCGCTTAAAGAAGAAAATGTAGCTTGTGTTGTAATTGAAACCGTTCCAGCTACATATGGGTTCCCTATGCCAAATCCTAGGTATTTAAAGCGAGTAAAAGAACTTTGTGAAAGGTATGGAACGCTTTATGTTGCTGATGAAGTACAAACCGGTCTTATGAGAAGTGGCAAGATGTGGGGTATTGAACATTATAGTGTTCAACCTGATATTCTTGTGACTGCGAAGGGACTAAGTGGAGGAATTTATCCAATTGCCGCAACGATTGTAAGTGAACAGGCTGGAGGATGGATGCATGAAGATGGTTTAGCCCATATCTCTACCTTTGGTGGCTCTGAACTAGGCTGTATTGTAGCTTCCAAAGTATTGGAAATCTCTAGTAGGCCGGAAGTAATAAAGAATGTAGAATATGTATCTAGATATTTAAGAACTGGGTTAGAAAGAATTAAAGAAACCTATTCTGATTATTTTGTGGGAATTCGTCAGCTAGGTGTAATAATGGGACTTGAGTTTAGGGAGAAAGATTCAGCAAAAGATGTCATGCGTGAACTTTACAAAAATGGAGTTTGGGCTATTTATTCTATGTTAGATACGAAGGTACTCCAATTCAAACCAGGTCTGTTGCTAGATAAAGAGTATTGTGATGATTTATTAGAACGTTGCGAAAAAAGTATTAAGGAAGCAGCGTCTAACAGATAAAATAATCAAACTTTTAAAAGAAAGGGGTAGTATTATGAGTAATTCCCACTATGAGCCAATGAAACATTTAATCGAACATTTTCATTTGATAAGTCGACTAGCAATTTTTAAGTATCCAAATCATGATGATTTAGAAGTAAAGCTCTTGGATTATTCCGAAAACGCTACTTATTTGGTAAAAAACAAGAAAAATAACGAGAAAATGATTTTACGAGTTTGTCGACCTAATTATCACAAGAAAGGACAAATTAAAAGCGAGATAGAGTGGATGCTAGATATCGATAAAAACTCAGAAGTAGAGGTATCTTCCCCTATTCAAGGGAGAGATGGCGAGTATGTTCAAAGTGTCATTAGTCCTATAGATAACAATGAGTATTATTGTACGATGTATACCTTTCTTGAAGGCGAAGCACCTGATGAAAGTGATGAGGTAAATTTAATAAAACAATTTGAATTGTTAGGAGAAGTTACTGCTTCATTACACAATCATTCTGAGTCGTGGGATCGTGTCAATAGAATTGACCGTGACCCGTGGAATTACGAAACTATTCTTGGTGACAATCCAAAATGGGGCAAATGGGAGGATGGGAAGGCGATAACTCCGGAAAGAAAACTACTCTTTCAAAAGGTGTCCAATACAATTAAGAAAAGGTTAGAATTATTCGGTACATCAAAAGACCGCTACGGTTTAATTCATGCTGATTTAAGGTTAGCCAATTTATTAGTTCATGATAATCAAATTAAAGTTATAGATTTTGATGATTGTGGATTTGGTTGGTATTTATTTGATATTGGCTCAGCATTAAGTTTTATTGAGCATAAGCCTTATGTACCTGAGTTAGTTAAGGCATGGGTTAAAGGTTATCGAAAAAAACGAACCCTTTCATTAAAAGACGAGAAGGAAATTCCAACATTTATAATGATGAGGAGGCTTATGCTAATCTCCTGGATAGGTAGTCGTGATAATGAAACTACTAGAAAACTAGGAGAAACCTATACCATTCAGACAGATAATTTAGCAAATCAGTATTTGAAAGTGTTTAAAAACAACTAAATTTTTATAGAACCAGCCTGTATATGCAACTCATAATTCAAATATAAGGAGGAGTCTTTAATGTCGAACACTAAAGATTTAGAGCTCAAGAAAACGTTAACGCCCTTTCATCTTTGGGTCATTGGTGTTGGGATCGTAATCTCTGGTAACTTCTTTGGCTGGAATTTTGGATTAGCAGAGTCGGGTTATGTAGGAATGTTAATTGCAACTGCAATTATGGGTGTCATGTACTGGTTTATGTGTTTAGGTATATCAGAATTGTCTACTGCTTTACCTCATGCTGGAGGACCATACTCTTTTGCTAGAAGAGCAATGGGACCGTTAGCTGGGTACTTAACCGGAATCGGAGTCATACTGGAATACTTTATTGCCGCTCCCGTAATTGCCATTGGAATTGGAGCCTACATTAGTTTTCTTTTCCCAGTTAGTGCATTAGCCGCAGCAGCTGTCATGTATATCTTTTTTATGATTGTTCACATTTTGGGGATTAAAGAGTACGCACGTTTAGAAGCTATATTAGTATTTATTTCTTTAGCTCTTCTCGTTCTTATGTATTTTGTAGGTTTACCACAAATTCAAGTTGAGAATTTATTTGGATCAGGTGGAGAATCGTTAATTCCTGGTGGGTTTCAAGGCATTTGGGCAGCTCTTCCTTATGCTATGTGGTTATTCTTAGCAATTGAAATGCTTCCGATGTTATCAGAAGAAACTCGAAATCCGAAAAAAGATATGCCTAAAGGTATCATTTCGGGTATTGTCACGTTAATGATTTTATCAGTATTAACGACGACAGTAGCTATTGGTCTTGGAGGTATTGAATTATTAGCTACGGCAGAGGACCCACTACCAATTGCAGTAGCTGCAGCTTTCGGTAATACGTATTGGTTAGCTCAAATTCTAGCTTCCGTTGGTCTTGTAGGGTTAATTGCCAGTTTCTCGGGAGTTATCCTTGCCTATTCAAGACAAATTTTTGCCTTATCAAGAGCAGGTTATTTACCTGAAAAATTAGCATCACTACACAAAACGAGAAGAACACCATATCTTGCTATTATTCTACCAGGTATTGTGGGATTAATTTTGGTAGTTATGTTTAACCCAGATGATCTCATTTTAATTGCCACATTCGGAGCCCTTGTATCTTATATTTCAATGAACCTTTCCGTATTAATCCTTAGAAAGAAAGAACCTAATTTACCACGTGCCTACAAAACACCATTATATCCATTCACTCCAATCGTCTCTCTAATACTCGCTGTTATTGCGATATTTGCTAGTGTATTCGCAAATCTTACCTTTTTCTTCATAAGTATTTCCATTTTTGTTATAGCTATTGTTTATTATTTTGTTTATGCAAGACACCGAATAAATACGGATGCACCTGAAGAACAAATTCACACTATTGATTTTGATCAAGAGAATAAATAAGATATGAAGATTTTTAACAAGGAAATAGAGTGGGTAGTTTTTGATAAAGATGGTACATTAATTGACTTACAATCAATTTGGATTCCTTGGCTTAAGAAAATATCAGAAGAAATAAAGCGAAGAGTAGACTTAAAATATGAGGTACTAGAAGATTTAAAACTAATCTTTGGGGTCATGGAAGAAACACAAATTGACCCTAAAGGTCCTCTTGCAATTGGAAGTATTGATGAAGGAGAAATCTTAGTTGCAGGTTACCTTTACCAGCATGGAGTATCTTGGGATATGGCCATTTTGATTGCAAAAGAAAGTGTTACAATCGCGAACAAACAACAAAATGATGACAAAATTAAATTGGTTGATGGGGTTAAAGAAGTACTAGAGATTTTAAAAAACGAAGGAATCAAAATGGGCGTTATTACCGCAGATGACACAGACAAGGCAATATTACATCTAGAGAAGGCTGACATACGGTCTTACTTTAAATTTGTTATAGGAAGTGATCTGGTGAAAAGAGGAAAGCCGTATCCTGATATGGCTTTCCTAGCAAAAAATCAATATAACTTAAACCCTAATAAAGCAGCAATGATCGGAGACACAAATGCTGATATGAAGATGTCAGAATTGGCTAGTATGCCTGTGAGAATTGGTATATCAGATTCTAATGAGGGAAATATTCATTTGAAAAACGCTTCTCATCATATTCGCTCATATAACGAGCTTATTTCATTACTAGGTAGAAAGGAAGCTAATCATGAATAAAGAGTTAGTTGAAAGAATTACTAGACTTGTTCTTGAGCGACTAGATATAAGTAATAATCCGAGTGTATTACCATTAAGTGAAGATGAAGTTAAACATTGGAATTCACTTTCATTATTGGAAAAGGAGCAAGGTCAAAGTAAAAAAAGGACAGCACAAACTCTTACCCCTCTCTCCTCGGAGGAGGTTGATGCATGGGGTAAGATTACTCATCATTATCGTCCTAGTAAGAATGGTAATGAGGAAACAGAGAAGGTTCGATTTTTGAGTTACTTATAAGTTGTTAATAGTAATTAAAATCTGAGGAGGAATTAAAATGGCAGAAATAAATGGGGCACTAGGAATGATTGAAACGAAAGGGCTTGTTGGCTCTATAGAAGCTGCAGATGCTATGGTGAAAGCAGCCAATGTGAACATAGTAGGTAAAGTCCATGTCGGTGGAGGAATTGTAACAGTCCTAGTAACAGGAGATGTTGGGGCTGTAAAAGCAGCTACAGAAGCCGGAAGTGTTGCTGCACAAAGAGTTGGAGAGTTACTTTCTGTTCATGTGATTCCTAGACCTCATAATGAGTTATTGGGAATCTTACCTACGTACGGTGAAAATAAATAACGGTTTTTGAGGTGTTGCTGAATGAAAGAAAGGGATGTACATCATATTGTAAATGAAATAGTGCAAGAGCTTTCGAATCAAGCAAAGCCACAAAAAAATAGAAAAGGACCGATTCCTATCGGTGTTTCTAGTCGCCATTGTCATTTAAATGAAGAGGCGTTAAATGTACTTTTTGGTAAAGGGAATTCTTTGAGCAAGAAAGTAGACTTGTTACAGCCAGGTCATTTTGCAGCGCAAGAAACAGTGATGATTGCAGGACCAAAAGGAAGTATTGAAAACGTAAGAGTACTAGGTCCATTGAGAAAGGATACACAAGTAGAAGTAAGTAAGACCGATGCTATAAAACTAGGGTTAAAACCACCGATTCGGGAGTCTGGGGAACTTGCAGACTCCTCTCCTATAACGATTATTGGTCCAAAAGGTAGTATTTATTTAGAAGAAGGGTTGATTATTCCAGAAGCTCATATTCATATGTCAACAAGTGATGCACAAGAGTTTGGAATAAAGGATAGTGACATTGTACAGGTAAAAACAAATAATAGTAGACGATCCATTACTTTCGATTGTGTAAAAGTTCGAGTTTCTCCTAAATACGTTCTAGAAATGCATATTGATACAGATGAAGCAAATGCTGCTAATGTAAAGTCTGGGGCAGTTGGAGAATTAATAAAAGTAGAGGATTCATTATGAATCAACGGTTAATAGAAAGTATTGTTAAAGAAGTCTTAGTAAGTTTAGAAGCTGATACAGTAAAATCAAAACCTAAACTTTTATATATTAGCTCAAAAAAGACGAAAGATTTAGAGATGCAGCTAGACTTCCTACGGGCTCATTGGGATGTAATAGATAGTAAAAATATTGATTTTTATACGAAACCGTTGATAAACGAGGCTGTTTTCTTAAATATAGATCAAGATACGCTTGTAAGGATAGCTTTGGGATTTACTGATAGTGCAGAAAGTAAACTATTTAGTCAATTAATCTATTATGAAATCCCAATTACTTTTGTAGTATGTTCACTTCTAGAAAATTATTTAAATATAAATGTTAGAAAGCATAAATATCGGCAATATATAAAAAGTATTCAGGCATATCGAAATACTCTAGAAGGGTATGGAGTTTTATTTAAACCACTTGAAGAAGTGATACCTTTTGAACAAGAAGTATCATTTGAGAAAAAGAATTGCAAAGGAACAAAACCATTAATAGTTCAAGAAGATATAAGAAATTTTACAGGAAAACAAATCGTTGTTAAACCTGGAACGATCATTACTCCTCTTGCTAAAGACGCAGCAAGAGAATTAGGGATCGAAATTTCCTTTTTGTAAAGGAGGCATGCTGCATGGTCATCGGAACAGTGATAGGTAGCATATGGGCAACAAGAAAAGAAGAAGGCTTAACAGGTGTAAAACTATTAAAAGTAAAAATAAATCACACTCATTCGGGTGATACATGCACTGATTCCGTATTAGTAGCAGTAGATCGAATTGGAGCGGGAACAGGAGATAAAGTCATTGTGACAAGGGGTACACCAGCGTCTAATTTTTGTGATACGCCGCTTCCAATTGATGCGCTTATTATTGGAATTATTGATCTAGAAGATTCAGAAAGGGTGAAATAAATTGGGTATAGCCGTTGGAATGATAGAAACGATTGGCATAGCTAATTCCATAGAGGCAACAGATTTAATGTTGAAAACCTCTGATGTTGTATTATTTCAACAAAATAAAACAGACCCCGCACTAGTAACTACTTTTATTAAAGGTGATGTTAGTGCAGTACTTGAAGCTGTAGAGGTTGGGCGAAAAGTAGCAGAGCGTACGGGGTCTTTAGTGGCTTATTCTGTCATTCCATCTTCTGATAGCCAAACAATAAAACATTTAATTAAGGGATAGATTATAAAGAACGAGAGTAGGTGATATTGTTTTGGCAGAAGAAAAAAAGAGGTTTATACAAGAATTTGTACCAGGTAAACAAATAACATTAAGTCATTTGATTGCTAATCCAAATCCAGAGCTTTACGATAAACTCGGTTTAGAAAATTCAGGAGCGTTAGGAATACTAACTCTTACACCTAGTGAAACGGTAATCATTGCAGGGGATTACACTACGAAAGCAGCAAATGTTAAAGTGGGTTTTTTAGATAGATTTACTGGAAGTCTAGTCATATCGGGAAGTGTCTCAGAGGTAGAGACCGCTCTAATCGAAGTCAATCGTTTCTTAAGTGACTACTTGGCATATACACCATCGATTGTAACAAAGTCATAGTTTTATAGAAGAAGGTGAAGGTGGACTCATTGAAAAACAGAGCTCTGTTGATTGGATCTGTTGGTGCAGGTAAAACATCACTGACTTTTAAATTGTTGGGGAGGAAAGTAGAACCCCGTAAAACCCAAAGCTTACATTTCTATGATTGGATTATTGACTCACCGGGGGAATATTTAGAAAATCCAATGTTCTATAAGAGTATTATGGTAACAGCGTTAGAAGTGACACACATCTTATTTATTTATGACGCAACTAAAGAAAAAATTTTCTTTCCACCTAGTTTTAGTACAGGGATGAATAAATTAACTATTGGTGTAGTAACTAAATGTGATCACAAAGATGCTGATATAAAAAGAGCGCAAATTCATCTCAAGAAAGCAATGCAAACTGGACCGATAGTATGTACATCTTCAGTAAGTGGGCAAGGAATTGAAGAGTTAAAAGGATTAATTCATTGTTCAAATTATAATGAAATGCGAAAGTATATTACCGGTTTAAAGCAACATGTGGTGACTTTTCATAATTAACTCTATGCAACAATAGGAGGGTGAAGGGATATTTTCGTTAAGGATGAAAGGATAATCAGTGTTGGAATCGATATTGGTTCAAGTACAACAAAAATGATTATTAGTCGGTTTGTTTTAAAAAATACATCAGGAATGACTAGTGTTCCAAAAATAGAAATTGTCGATAGAGAGATATTATATCAAAGCCCAATCTTTCGAACGCCTTTACGATCGTCAACGGAAATAAATACAGATAAAGTAGAAGAAATTATCTGGTCTCAATATGAAGCAGCGAATGTTTCACCGTTAGACGTCCAAACAGGCGCTGTTATTATTACAGGGGAAACCGCTACGAAATCAAACGCACAAGAAGTGCTACATCAACTTTCCAATAAAGCAGGAGACTTTTTAGTAGCAACAGCGGGTCCAGACCTTGAAGCGATTATTGCAGCAAAAGGGTCCGGGGTGTATAACGCTTCAAAGAATTCGAGAAAAGTATTTGCAAATATTGATATAGGTGGAGGTACGACGAATATTGCAGTGTATCAGCATGGGAAATTGTTAGGGACGTGTGCGTTGCATATAGGAGGAAAATTGATTGAGTTTGAAAATGAATTAATTAGTTATATTTCCGATAAAGTAAAACCAACTATCAGTCAGTTAGGGTTATCCCTTAAAGAAGGGAGTGTATTTTCTCCCAAAGATATAAAACAGTTGACTCATTCCCTTGCCTCTGTCATAGCACGTACACTAAATAATAGCTTGATCAATGAGGATGAATGTCTTTTCGTAGATCAGCCACCAAATTGGAAAAAACAAATTGATGTCATTACCTTTTCGGGTGGAGTGGCGGAGTGTATGTATCAAATGGACCGAACATCAATTAATGATAATCAATATGAGGATATAGGAAAGGTTTTGGGAGAGTCACTTAAAGAAAATAAGGTATTATCGAATTGGGAATGGCGAACACCACATGATGCCTTACGTGCTACGGTACTTGGAGCAGGAACTCAAACAACGAGTATTAGTGGAGCTACAATACAAGTAAATTCTACTAAACTACCTATAAAAAATTTACCTGTACATCAAATAGATTGGAATAACAGTATTTCAGAAACTATACCAACAATCATTAACGCAATTAAAGAAGGAATAGATTTATATGATCCGTTACGAGAAGGTCAAAATTTTGCATTATATTTAGCTAATTTTCCTCTACTCAATTTTCGTGAAATACATGATTTATCAGATGCAATTTTAAATAGATATATAGACGACGTCACAAAACCACTTGTCATTGTACTAGAAAAAGACCTTGCTAGAGCATTAGGACAATCAATTTTAACAAAAAAACCTAATCAAGAGTGTATTTGTATTGACCAAATCAAAGTAGAACATGGTGATTATTTAGATGTTGGAAAAAAACTTCAATCAGGTGTAGTTCCTGTAGTTGTAAAAACATTAGCGTTCTAATAATCTAAATGTTCTTGTGTGAGGTGCGTGACTGTGAAGCTTACTAAAAGCTATTCAGGTGAAAATTATCGATTTACTAATTTGAAAGATTTATTTGCCAAGGCGAATGAAGAGAAATCAGGTGACCGATTAGCTGGAATAGCAGCACAAACCGTTCAAGAACGAATTGCTGCGAAAGAACTAGTAAGTGAATTAACTTTAGCGGAAATAAGAAATAACCCTTTGCTCCCGCCTGAAGAAGATGAAGTCTCTCGAATAATTGAGAATTCGATTAACGAGAGAATCTATGCTTCTATTAAAAACTGGTCAATCGCTGAATTAAGAGAATATCTTCTTTCTAATACAACGAGCAGTGAAGACTTAAAGAGAATAAGCTATGGCCTAACAAGTGAGATGATCGCCGGTGTAGCTAAAATTATGTCTAATTTAGACTTGGTTTATGCCGCTAATAAAATCGAAGTTCTGACAAAATGCAATAGTACAATCGGACATAAAGGTACACTCACATCTAGGTTACAACCGAATCACCCAACGGATGATGTCGATGGAATGCTTGCTTCGTTAAAGGAAGGTCTTTCTTACGGTATAGGTGACGCGGTTATTGGCATAAATCCCGTTGATGATTCTGTTGAAAGTGTAAAGAGATTATTACATGCCACACATGATTTTATTCATGAGTGGAAGATTCCAACCCAAAATTGTGTTTTAGCTCATGTAACTACACAAATGAAAGCAATTCAACAAGGTGCACCAGCAGACATGATATTTCAAAGTATTGCAGGTACAGAAAAAGCAAATCGTTCGTTTGGGATAACTGCTGATTTATTAAGGGAAGCGAATGAGTTAGCTCGAAAAGAAGGAACAGGTACAGGACCCGAGCGACTATATTTCGAAACTGGGCAAGGCTCGGAACTATCTGCTGAAGCACATTTTGATGTAGATCAGCTGACATTAGAATCTAGGAATTATGGGTTTGCAAGGTGTTTTGACCCTTTTATTGTCAATACGGTTGTGGGCTTTATTGGTCCTGAGTATTTATATAACAATAAACAGATTATTCGAGCAGGACTTGAAGATCACTTTATGGGGAAAATGCATTTACTCCCTATGGGTGTAGATATTTGTTATACCAACCATGCAAAGGCCGATCAAAACGATATGGAGGATTTAGGGGTACTGTTAACTGCAGCAGGAGTGAACTTTATTATTGCTACCCCAATGGGGGATGACTGTATGCTGAACTATCAGTCAATGAGTTATCATGACATTGCAACATTACGGCAGACAATGAATAGGCAGGCAGCACCAGCATTTCATCAATGGTTAATAGAAATGGGTATTCTCACAAAAGAAGGTTGGTTGTCCGAATTAGCAGGGGATCCCAGTCTATTCAATCGGTAAGGGGGAGAATATGGACGAACAACTTATTGAGAAAGTAACGAGAATGATAGTAGAGAAATTGTCACATGAGGAGAGCGTTACACAAAGTTTAGTAACAGAAAATCATAAAGAAGAACAGAGTAATGAAGTTTTAACAATAGATTTGCACAAAAATGAAGAGCTAATTAAAGAAATCAATGGCTTTGAAAAAAATGAAATCGATACAGACGAGTTACAGGAAATGAAAAGAACAACTCCAGCTAGAATTGGTGTTGGAAGAGCAGGGCCAAGACCAAGGACAAAAACCTGGTTACAATTTCGATACGATCATGCCGCCGCAGTTGACGCTGTTTCGGGAGAAGTAGCGTTGAACAAGTTACAATCACTCCAACTATTATCGATACAGACAAAAGCTAATGAACACGAAGTCTATATACGAAGACCGGACTATGGAAGGAGATTATCTGATCAAGCTAAACAGTTAATAAAGGAGAAATGTGTTCATACACCAGAGGTTCAAATTCTTATCTCAGATGGTTTAAGTTCTAAAGCTATAGAGACGAATGTAGAAGATGTTTATTTATCTCTTCAACAATCTTTAAAATTGAAAGGTTATAAATTGGGAACCCCTTTTTATATCGAACGTGGTCGTGTAGCCGTAATGGATGAAGTTGGTGAAATATTAAGACCAGATGTCATTGTACTATTAATTGGTGAAAGGCCAGGACTTGTTAGTGCTGAGTCATTAAGTGCATATCTATGTTATAAACCGAGAATGGGGACAACAATTGAAGCTGATCGTATGGTTGTTTCTAATATTCATAAAGGAGGAATCCCTCCAGTTGAAGCAGGAGCCTATATTGGTACTCTCATAGAGAAAATACTTAAATATAAAGCTAGTGGATTATCTCTTGTTCAAAAGGAAGAGTAGAGGAGATTCTTATATGAAGCTCATACCTGTTTATGCAGAAATACTAGCAATTCGAATAATACCTAATGCGCATCCTCAGATGATTAGCAATTTACAGCTACCATCAAACCATAAAAGTATCGGATTGTTTACGATTACGATTGATGATATTGGGATGGTTGCTCTTGATGAAGCAACAAAAAATGCGGATGTAGAAGTGGTCTATAGTCATTCTTTTTATGCAGGGTCTAGCCATAGTTCGGGGCCATTGTCAGGAGAGTTTATCGGAATCTTATCTGGACCTAATCCTGAAGAAATAAAGAGTGGATTAGAGACAGTGTGCGAGACAGTTAAAAGCAAGGCATACTTTGAATCTTTTGATCAAGAACATTCACATGTACTTTTTGCTCATGTAATCCCACGTACTGGAAAATTGTTATCACGTGAAGCTGGAATCAAAGAAGGAGAAGCGATTGCATACCTAATTGCTCCACCCCTTGAAGCAATGATTGGTATTGATGCCGCCTTAAAAGCTGCTTCTGTTGAGTTATCCACTTTGTTTAAACCACCTTCAGAAACGAATTTTGCAGGAGGTCTTGTCACTGGCTCACAGTCTTCTTGCGTTGCTGCAGCGGAAGCGTTTCGAGAAACTGTTATGAGTGTAGCTAATAAGCCGAAACAACTTTAACAGGAGGGGGATGCGGAATGAGTTTTGATAAGGATCTACAATCTATCCAAGAGATGAGAGAAGCTCTAAAAACTGCGCATGAAGCGCAAAAAATATATGCACAATTCTCACAGGAACAAGTCGATCGTATAGTTCAGCATGTTGCAGATGTTACTTATAAAGAATCCAAACGATTAGCTGAACTTGCTGTGAAGGAAACAAAAATGGGGATTGCTGCACATAAGACTATAAAAAATGAAGTTAGTTCACGTGCTGTATTCGAATCGATTAAAGATGAAAAAACAATAGGAATTATTCAACATAATCCGGATACAAAAGTAACTGATATAGCCTATCCATTTGGAGTTGTAGCTGCCATAATTCCTACAACAAACCCTACCTCTACGGCAATATTCAAAACTCTAATCTCGTTAAAAAGTGGGAATGGAGTAGTCGCTAGTCCCCATCCAAGAGCCGTTCATTGTACAACGGAAGCCTTAAAAGTATGTAGTGAAGCTGCGATTGAAGCTGGGGCACCAGCTGGGCTAATAGGTTGGATTAGTAACCCTACATTAGAAACAACTACTCAATTAATGAAACATAAATTGACGAATGTTATCTTGGCTACGGGTGGTGTCGGTCTAGTAAGAGCAGCCTATAGTTCAAGTAAACCTGCATATGGCGTCGGACCTGGTAATGTACCGGCGTATATTGAGAAAACAGCTAATGTAGCAAAAGCAGTGAAACATATAGTAGATAGCAAAACGTTTGATAATGGAACGATATGTGCCACGGAGCAAGCAATCGTTGTTGATCAAAAGGTAAAAGACATGACCATCCGAGAGTTAAAAAATAATAAAGCATATTTTGTAGAAGGAGAAGAAAAGAAAAAGATTGAAAAAATAATTTCTCCTTCTATAAATACTTTAAATCCTAATATAGTAGGAAAATCTGCGAGAGAAATAGCTGAAATGGCTGGAATCAGCGTCCCAATTGAAACGACTGTCATCATTGCTGAGGAAGAGCGACTCGAAAAGAATGCTCCGTTTGCCATTGAAAAATTGTCACCAATACTTGGGTTATTTACTGCATCTAATCAAGAAAAAGCAAAAGAGATTTGTCTAGGTCTTCTAAATCTAGGTGGAAGAGGCCACACACTATCGATTCATACACAATCAGAAGAAATGGCAAATGAATATGCTCTTGAAATGCCTGTTTCGAGAATTTTAGTAAATACGTTATCGTCCATAGGGGCAGTTGGTGGAACAACAGGGTTAATCCCTTCCTTTACACTAGGGTGTGGGTCGTATGGTGGTAACATAACAGCTGATAATATTTCTGCTCGCCATTTAATCAATATAAAGCATTTAGCTTATGGCATTAAAGAAGTTACGTTATCTAAAGAGGTTGAAACAACGACTAAATTAGATGAGGAAAAAGATGATGAAATACAAAAAGTAGTAGATAAAGTACTTGAAAATATTCAAATAAAAAAACATGTAATTAATAAAAACGACCTTACTCTTTTAGTACAAAAAGTGGTTTCTCAGATTCAACAGTAGAACTATTGCTTAATAGTGCTTAAGGTGGTGTAAAAATTGAGTGAAGCTCTTGGAATGATAGAAACAAGAGGATTGATTGCTTCCATTGAAGCAGCAGATGCTATGTTGAAAGCAACAGACGTGAAACTCATTAATCAAGAAAAAGTAGATGCTGCCCTAGTTACCATTTTAATAGAAGGAGACGTTAGTGCAGTTCAAGCAGCGATCGAAACAGGGAAGGAAGCAGCCGAACGGGTTGGGACTGTCGTTTCTACTTTTGTCATTCCTCATCCAGATGTAGAGACTAAAAAGCTTATTAAAAAATACTCAAAAAAATAGGAGGATATTCTGGTGGCTTTTAAAAGGAAAAAAATCGCAGTGATCGGAGCAGGTTTTACAGGAGCCACATGTGCTTATATGTTAGCCCAAAAGGAACTAGGTAATATTATTTTACTAGATATACCTGAATTAGAAAACCCAACTAAAGGAAAAGCATTAGATATGCTAGAAACGGGACCTATTAATAAATTTGACGTATCAGTTGTTGGAACATCTGATTTTGCATCGATTAAAGACGCAGACATGGTCGTTATCACAGCTGGTATTGCTAGAAAGCCGGGAATGAGTCGAGATGATCTTGTCCAAACGAATTCAGCAATTATGAAAAAAGTATCGGAGGAAATTCGTCACTATGCTCCTAATAGCTATGTAATAGTTTTGAGTAATCCTGTAGACGCTATGACCTATACATGTTTTAAAACGACAGGTTTTACGAAAAATCGTGTGATTGGTCAATCAGGTGTACTAGATTCAGCTCGATTTATTACTTTTGTAGCTGAAGAATTAAATATTTCGGTAGAAGATGTTTCTGGCTTTGTGCTAGGTGGACATGGTGATAGTATGGTTCCTTTAATACGTTATTCAAATGTTGGAGGAATTCCAATTGACCAAATTTTATCGAAAGAAAAGATAGATGGGATTATTGAAAGAACAAGAAAAGGTGGCGGAGAGATTGTAAATCTCCTTGGTAATGGAAGTGCTTATTACGCCCCTGCTGCCTCACTAGTACAAATGGTTGAGGCGGTCCTGAAAGATAAAAAACGTGTCTTACCTGCTATTAGTTATTTGGAAGGCGAATATGGATATTCAGATATATATCTTGGTGTACCTGTTGTCTTAGGAGGAAATGGGATTGAGAGCATAATTGAACTGCCACTTACAACTGAAGAGAAGGAGCAACTTGATATCTCGGCAAATGAAGTGACAAAAGTAATAAAAACACTTCTGTTTTAATAAATGGAAAATTGATTAAAAAGTCTTCTCAAAAAATAAGCCAATAAACTAAGGAGCTTCTTGCTAGAAAAGAGACTCAATATTAGAGATATAGTTATTGTTCACATTCCTATGAACCGGAGACGCTAGAAGGTAAAGCCCAACAGAATAATAAAAAGCCAAAGTTTTTTCAGTTCAAAAGAAGAGTAAGGCATCATCTGCCTTACTCTAAAGTGAAACGAATAATATTATAAGAATTTCCTGGATGTTCATCTTTTACTATATAATCCTCTATAATCTTAGCGTTAAATGTCTTACTAATGAAATCTATCATAGCTTGTTGTTCTAGAGCAGCGATAGAGTCTATCCCACTACGTCTAAAGCCTACACGATAAACTCCATTGCCCTCATAGTAACCTAGAGTTGTAAAGTATTCGAAGCCTGTCACCGAAGTGTAACCCCACATCAAACGCATAATCGCATCCATGTTAGTCTGTTCATCTACTACTTTAGTAAAGTGAGTGTCTAGCCAGAAGATACGTACAATATTTCCTACTCCTAATTCGTAGGAAACAGTAATCTGTGAATAGTCAGCTACTTGGCTTATCTCTTCTAATCCCGCAGTTACAGCCTCTAACTCAGCATCAGGAATCATACGAACGGCAATCATTTTTTGGTTAGAATTTGGATAGTGTTCTTCTGCTATACCATCATAACCATAGATAGAGAATTCAGGGTTAAAAGTAAATCCATTAGATTCATACCAAGTAGAAATATACTCTACGGTTAACTCATGTTCTACCTTCTTTAATTGCCCATAAGCATGTTTATGCCCATAAGCAAAGGCATTACCATTGCCATTACCATTGTTGCCTTCATTACCATAAGTACCAGTAGTACCAGTGAATAATAAACCTGTTAATAAACCTACAGTTACTATTTTCTTCATATTATTTCTCCCCCTATATATGTTTGTCTATGATGATGTCACCTTGCTACGTTTATATAGAATAAGAACCACTTAAAAGAGCTTGAGAACTTATATATCTTCAAAAAGAACATAAACAGATTGAAAAATTGCCACAAAAAAATAAAAAACCTCAGTCAAAAAGATGAGGTTTCTAATAATGATAACATGTATCAAGGTATATTCTGTTTGCCAATTTTTACTTTCCCTTAATAGTGTCAAAGAAAAAGATCACTCCGACCCATTTGCTTTTTTAAAATATATCTGTTATTCTAATTAAGAATTATTTTTGTTCAGTTTGTTAAGGAAAGAATAATTAAATTTTTCGCCTTTAATAGCTACTTGAGCAACAATAGTAATAAATCGTGGATTACATCCACACAGGAGGAAACAAACATGCAAGAAGGTACAGTAAAATGGTTTAACGCAGAAAAAGGTTTCGGTTTCATCGAAGTTGACGGTGGAGAAGATGTATTCGTACATTTCTCAGCTATCCAAGGCGAAGGATTTAAGTCTTTAGATGAAGGCCAAAAAGTTACTTTTGAAGTAGAGCAAGGTCAACGTGGACCTCAAGCTACAAACGTTAACAAAGCCTAAATATAAGAAAAAGGACTCTATCTCAGAGTCCTTTTTTTTATTTCCACACACAAAAAAAGGCCTCCTAAAAGATACCTCCCCGTTTAATCAACTTTTATCAAAATTGAAAGAAGAGAAATACCTTTAGTCGGCCTCGAAGGAAATGTGTTACAAGGTTTAAATGGTCAGGTGCATCATAACACATTACTCAGAGAATACATAATTTATTGAAAATATTGTTAGAATTAAATATAACGATATCTAATAAACGTCAGGCTGGTTGTTTCATAAAACACATTACATAAGTTAGAGAACTGGTGTGAAATTAGCTAAAAAGGTAATAATTATCAAACATAATATTTTTAAAAAAGAACAATTTATAATTATGTTCTTACACAAAAATTAATTTAAAGGGGCTTTTAAATGACTAACAATAACAACATCTCTAGCCAATCGGGAGCAGTAGGTCAAACAACTACGAATACAAAAGCTAATACGACAACTTCAGGAGCTAATAATAGAGCTGAGGGTACAAGACAAAGGAATAATAAAAAATAAAAACATAAATCAAAGCAGAAAGTCGACAAACATGTCGGCTTTCTATACTTCTTGGCATGCCACAATAATTGAAAATTTCTCAATAACTAGAAACTTTATTTTTGATAAATTTAAATCGTTATTCAATCTTAACTTTAATTTTATCAGCTGCATTATACCCATAGCCTTTTCTGTTCCAGAAGGGCTCTAATGGTTGAGTTCTGTTATATGAATCTGTTGCTCTTGTTTTAATCGTATATTCACCTTTTTCTAACACATTCCATTCATAAAACCAAGAAGTCCATTCATACCCAGACTTATTTTGATTTTCTAAAGTGGCATCTGACCAAGTGTTTCCGTCATCGGTACTAATCTCCACACTTTCTATATATCCTTCACCTGTCCAAGCAATGCCTTGAAGGACATGCTTACCTGTATTGAGGATCTCCATGTCTTGCGGCTGTTGAATGGTTGAGCTTACGTTCATTGTTGTGACAGGAAATGCATCTTTATTATCATCCTTATTTGGGTAATATACATAATCAATCGATTGAAAGGGGCCTATAAAAGTAGAATCAATGACTGTGATTTGCTTAATCCATTTAACCGAAGCCATAGCATACCATTGCGGGACTATTAATCGTAACGGGTGACCATGCTTGAATGGTATAGGTTGATTATTATATTTATAAGCGATAATTGTGTCAGGGTGGAGAGCTTTTTCTAATGGTAAGCTTCTAGTGTAGGTGTAAATGTTATTTAAGTCCTTTCTTTCTCCGTAATCATAACCTTCAACGACAACTTCTCTTGCTTCTTCCGTAATTCCAGATAACTCAAGGAGGGTTCGTAACGGAACTCCTTTCCAGTAACCTTGGCTAATTGCTCCCTTTTCCCATTGTTCTCCAAATACCTTAGGCTCAAAGAAACTTCGTTTGTCACCTGAACATTCTAGTACGACTTTTATTGTTTTTGAAGGAAATCGCATGATATCTTGTATGGAAAACATTTGTGGTGTTGTGACGGAACCATTTAGAGGAAGCCAGTAATTGGAGTTTGAAAGAGTTGGGTATGAGAAGTGGTTCCGCTTATAAAATAAAGAGTCGTTTACAATATCAGTATCTATAAACTGAATAGGTGATTCCTGGTTTTCAGGTTGTAAACTTCGTGTCGTTAAGTATGGTTTAACAAGTGGGTGTTGTGGCTTGAACATATTTTTCTCCTCACTAAAAGAATGATGATAATAACTATGTAGTTGAAAAATAGTTAGACCTTTTAAAAATAAATTATATAAAACAAAAATTTCTGACTTGTGATTTTGGTTTGAATTATTATGTGTTTTCCCTTGTAAAGTGGTGTCTTGGGTATATATGTTAAAATATATGAGTGGAATATTCAGAGGTTTGCGAAAGAATGGGAATTAACGGGGAGGTAAAAATGAATTTTGTCAAAGTAAGTGTTGCTTTAAGCATAATGATATTATTTTTACTAGGTTGTTCGGAAAAACATATTAGTTTTGAAGAACGTATCCAACAAAAAATTCAGAATGCTTCTTCAGAATCAATTATTCATTATGAGGTTAAAGATAATTACGTCTATGTATTTTACACTGACCATGAAATGTTAAGATACCAAGCATTTAAGTTATCAGGTAGTACCGTAGAATGGGTAGATGGTTCTGGAGGTTCGGACATAATAAATGGAGGCTTTTCAGCATCGAATAATTACGATCTTCCCTTTTCTTTTTCTTATTTCACAAGTAATAATCCAGATGTAGAGAATGTGTTAGTTCATGGACAACAAGCTAAATATATAAGGATTAATGATACCATTTCTTTTTGGGTTGCATTTACAGAAACTCCTTTTGAACGAGGGGATTTTGTTGCATTATCTAATGAAGGTGAAGAAGTTGACTTGGTGATATTTGAATAGTAACATTTGCTTTTTTCTTTTGCTATTTAAGGCATCGGTTCTTGTATAAGAAAAACATGAAAAAGGTGAATAAATGATACGTACATATAGGGTAGAAGATAAAGAATTCATAGTAAGTTCTCACTATGATTTATATAGTAAAGAATATGGATACGATTTATCTTTTCGAGATTTTATAGAAGAAAGTGTTAGTGGGTTTATTGAGCGGGCAGACTCTGACGAAACCATTTTCATTTTAGAGATTAGTGAGAAACAAAGTGGTTCCGTTAGTATTAAAAAGGTTAATGACACTACTGCACAATTGGGTTTATTTCTTGTTGAACCTAATGTTCAAGGTACTGGCTATGGACAGAAGTTAGTCGAAACAGCTATTAACTTTAGCAAAGAAAAAGGATTTGAGAGTATCATTCTCTGGACTAATAGCGAATTAAAATCAGCAAGGCGAATTTATGAGAGAGTTGGATTTGAATTAAAGCAAACTCAAACTCAAATGCTTTCCAATAAGGAACTTATCGAAGAGAAATGGGAGTTAATGATAGTAGATAGCAAGAGGTAAGAGAACAAACAGCTTAGTTTTAAGTGAGAATCTTGAAAAGGCTTTTTACTTGTTTTTCACTATAGTAATAAATGGAGGAAATTATTATGCAGGAATTAAAAAGAAAAGGAAATTCATTTTGGTATATGACACCTGTTTCTGAAACTGACAGACCGATTTTAGGAATGGTCGTTGGAACGGAAAAGAACTTGATGATAGATGCAGGAAATTCAGAAGCTCATGCACAATTGTTTTTAGAAAAGTTAACGGAACATACTATTTCAAAGCCTGATTTACTTGTAATCACTCATTGGCATTGGGATCATATTTTTGGAATGTCGGCACTAAAGAATGCTTTGTCTATCTCATCTTCCACTACGAAGAAAGTAATGAATACACTAACCGAATATGAATGGACAGATGAGGCTTTAGACCAACGAGTAAAAGAAGGAACAGAAATTGAATTTTGTGCGAATTGTATTAAAAAAGAGTTTGGTGAAGAAAGAAATATACATATTCATTTACCTACATTAACTTTTAATGATCAGCTTGAAATAAATCTTGGTGGTGTGACTTGTGTGTTGAAACATGTAGGAGGTGACCATTCAAAAGACTCTGTTGTTGTTTATATTAAGGAAGAAAAAATATTATTTCTAGGAGATAGTATGTATCCAGATATTTTTTCACCGAAGTGGAACTATACAACAAAACATACTTTAAAGTTAATACAAAAACTAGAAGCTTTTGAGGCAGAGACATACATCTTATCACATACGAAAGTTATTAATAGAAATGAATTTTTGCAAGAAATTGAATTGTTAAAAGTAGTAGGACAACTTACTGAGAGATATAAAGGTAACCCTGAGAAAATAAAGTCAAAATATTATCAAACGCTAGATAGAGAGTTACATGAAGATGAGCTTGAAACGATAGAGTATTTTGTAAATGGTTATGAAGTGAGTAATATTTAATCACAATTGAATATTACGTTTTACAAATCTAGTTCGTGGTATGTATAAAAATAAAGAGAGAATGAGGATGACAAAAGGTTGATGATAAGGAGGTTATTATTATGAATAAACTAGCTCGTTGCACAATCATTGGAGGAGCGGCAGTACTTTTATTATCAGCGTGTGGTGAAGATGGGGACTTGCCAGAGTTGCAAAATAGAGAGGAAATTATTAATGAACATACTGACTTAAAAGATGACGATTAAGTTGAATCTACAAATAAAGTATAAAACAAATTATCAAATTGATAAAACAATATAAATCTGTTAAGATTAAAGTAGTTAATTGAATAGTCCTCTAAAGGGGAGTAGCTTTTACAATATTTGTCGTCATTACGGAGCAACGCTCTCGGCAGTATTGGCAACGTTAAGTTGTTAGCAAGACCTTTACCAATGGTAAAGGTCTTATTTTAATTCAGGGACCTTTACCAATTGTGGTAAAGGTCTTTTTTTGTACTATCAAACTTTTAAATTAATCGGCGATAGTATAAGTTCAACTTAGACAGGGTGGTAAGTCAATTTTCTTTAATCAGATTAGGAGAGATAAAATAAGGTGATACGAAATGATATCTTATAATAAGCTAGCTCACAGTGTCGAATATAATACAAATGGTTCAAGGGTTGAACTTGTAGGTAAATCTGATGAATTAGAACTGATAGGTGAAGGTAGGAGCGCATTTGCTTTTAGAATTCAATCCACTGATAAGGTTTTAAAGATATTTTTTCCAACTCATATACATGTAGTGGATGAAGAAGTAGAAGCGTATAAAGTATTATCTGAAAATCCATATTTTCCTAGAATGTATGAATCAGGAAACAACTATTTGGTCATAGACTTTATCGAGGGGCAGACTATGTTTAACTGCTTAACAAAAGGGATTATCATAAAGGATAAGCATATTGATGAGATTGAAAAGGCTCTAAAACTAGCAAAAGTAAAAGGGTTAAATCCTTCTGATATTCATTTGCGAAATATATTAATCACAAAAGAAGGAAATGTAAAAGTTATAGATGTTGCAAGGTTTAGGCAAAAGCACTCATGTTCACAGTGGAAAGATTTAAAAAAAGCATATCAATATTATAAGTCGATAATGTTCCCTAAACAATTACCTGCTTTTATCTTAAACTTTGTATCCTATCTTTATAAGAAAGAATGGCTAAAGTTATTTTTATAAACCTTTGGGGTAGTAACTCAACTAGTTCAGGCTTTACAAATATAAGGTGGGAAATACTGGCAAGCTAAATAAATCTGAAATTCAAATCGATATTCAAAAGGTGGTCAAACAATATGAGTTTTTTTTCATGGTCGAAGAAAAAGAAATACAAGTATGATAAATATGGAAACCGTCACTATCAGAGAAAAGGCTTACTAGGGAAGCTATCCCAAATCCTTAGATCGAGCAGCTATTCTAACAAAAATTATAATCCTAATCGTTATCAAAGGTACCAGAATTACGTTCCCATTCAAAATAGACCAAATCTACGAAAACTTAGTTGTGGAAGATGCCAATCGAATATTCCAGCCGGCTCAAAGTTTTGTTTAGAGTGTGGGGAACAGGTCGTCACATCACCAATGAATTGCACAAATTGTGGTGTAAAGTTACCTAACGGAGCAAAATTCTGTTCCAATTGCGGCACGAAAACAAATCGTTGAGGTAATGCACATTGTTCACCAGTTCAAAAAAGTGGCTTGGTAAAACGATTAAGAATTATACGATCCTACAAAAATTGGGGGAAGGACGATATGGCGTGACGTACCTTGCTACTACACCTCAAGATGAGATCGTTGTCATTAAACGGTTTAAACCGTTGATGTTTAAATTAAACAAGAAAAAGAATGCTTATGAAGCGGTACTCCTTTCACAAATCGACCACAGCGGAATTCCGAAAATGTTAGGTGTTATTAACGTGAAAGGTTTTTATGGATTTGTCCTTGAATATATACCAGGCACAACTATAGAAAAAGTCATTTTCCAACAAAACTATCAGTTTACAAACAGTGAAATTTTTCATATTGGAATCCAGCTTATCCAAATTATTAAATATTTACATCACTTAGGTATAGTCCATCGTGATATTCGAATTCCTAATGTCCTTCTAAATAATAATAAAGTTTCATTAATTGACTTTGGACTTGCACGCTGGATAGACAATGAGGAATATACGTTTGAACAAGATTTTTCTTATCTCGGAGACTTCTTACTATACCTTCACTATTCTTCGTTTCATAAAAACGAAAAATATAACCGACCTTGGTATGAAGAACTCGACCTATCCGACCCCCAAATACAATGTTACAAAAAATTACTACGACTCGCCCCGCCATACACCACCATAAACCAAGTGGAGAAAGATTTTCTTAAAGTATGGGGGCGGTGAATTTATTGAAATAGTTTTATATTTAAGTTGAAACCTTATAACAGATTAAGTTTACGAGAGGAAAAAAGTGAGTTCACACTACTCCAAACAAGACTACAAGCTATTTTTATTGTTAATCTATTGTCATGTACTTATTTATTTACATTTAATTGTTCTAGGTAATTAGTAAAGCAATATTCAACAAGAAGCTTGCTTTCACTTTCAATATCATCAATGAACTTTTGTAGTTGATATTCAATAAAGAATTTTTTTGATTCGTCTGTTGTTGGGATATTTATAATAGAATACTTAACTCCACTTCTATGATATAAATCAAGTTTTTTCATGGGTTCACCTACTTTAGGAATTTGCTCTTATTTTATTTGAACAGCTTGAGAATGGGTAGTGACTTTGGGTCATGTTTATTTCTAATAAATGTATCTTTATAATATCTATACGAAAATTCAGATAGTTTTAAGGGGGTATTTAATTTAAAGAAGGCCCCGACAACATTTCAGAAATTTTGTGCGCATAGCAAGTTTAAAAATAAAAAAGTCGTTTCCTGTATTTTAAGGAATCGACTTTTTGTTTGCTTTATTTTAAGTAGCTACCTTGTAGGGAAAAGACTATTATTCTTTTTGACATTTTATTAGTTTTTAGTGCGTGTGATTCAACGAGTGAACTATTACCTGAAGGAAGTCTAATGACTTTGTATTTTCTTTGAAATATGGGGTGACAGCAGTAACAGGTGCAATCGTCAGTTATGAGTTATTTTAAAAAGCATAAAGTACGCTAAACCTCTAGCGTCTTTATGCCTTATTTCAATTCGTTAGTTCTATCTATGAAATTCACCTAAGATTTAGGATCCAAAGTAAGTTCTAGGTAAATCATTGACTTCATCTGCAACTCGAATACCAGATTCAATTGCTCCTTGGATCCAGGCATGAGCCGTTGAGGCATGTTCGCCAGCAAAATGAACTCTTCCCTCGGGTGTAGCTATATGTGGGAATAATTCTTTTATCTGTTCTGGTCTTAACAATGTAAAAGCTCCAGCAGAATATGGATATCTGATCCAACTATGACTTACTCCTCCTTGAAACTCACGATACACCTGATCACCATGTATTCTAGCTAAGCCTCTTAATACATATTGAAAGCGCTCCTCATCGTCTAAACTATCCCATGGAATAGCATCATCATCCCATGTATAACTTCCCACTATGACACCTGGTCCACCTGTGCCAAGGTCATGACTTGGGTACTGTACATATTTAATAGGCAGATCAGTTATTGATTGACCACCATAGAGCCCTTGCTTTTCCCAGAACCTGTTTTTAAACTGTATTCCAGTCTTCGTAGAGCCAGCATAATTCATTTCTCGAATTGCTTTCCATTTGTTTTCAGAAAAAGAATTGCGTGGTTCAATATCTATAAATTGGAGTACCGTAAAAGGAACGGTCACAATCACAAGATCACCAGTGATTTCAACTGGCTCTAAAATCTGGTGGATGGCACGGACCGTTACTTGATTGTCATGCTGTGTAATGCTCCTCACTCGAAGACCATATTGAATATCATCTTTCAATTGATCTGTAAACGCGTTTGGAAGGTGGTCGTTTCCACCTGTAATTTCATAAAAGGTAATATCAGGTGTAAATAGGACTAACAGTTCACGTAATATTTCCAAAAAAGAAAGTTCCATCAATCCTTCCAAAGTAAGAATGACTTTAATCTTTTCAATAGCCCCAGTAGATAGTGTACGTCCAAATGGATTATACCTTAAATAAGTATCCATGGAGTATCTATCCAATTCTTGTATCGCCCAAGACCAACCTCTTATTGGGTCTCGCTCAACGATATCTGTCACTGGCTGTATCGCCCACTGTAACAATTCTCCAGCAGTTTTACCTCTTTCGTGTGGATAAACAGGGAATCGCAAAATGTCAGGGTTTTGTTCATACATTCTTAAACGGACTCTTTTTTCTTTTACATAGATAAAGTCATTAGGGGTCGAATTAATAAATTCATTAACCGGAAGTTGAAATTTTTTTATATACTCTAACGTCAATAAATGAGTGTGAGGAATACGCATGGCCCCAGCTTCAAGATATTGCCCATCCCTAAAATCTCTTCTTATTGTAAAGATCCTTCCTCCAACCCTATTTGTAGCTTCAAAGATTGTTACATTATGTCCAGCTTCTTTAAGCAATGATGCAGAGACAAGTCCTGCCATACCTGCCCCAATAATTATAATCTTTTTTGGGATTTTAGTTTCTATTAGTCCATTACGAATGATTGAAATCATTTGTTCCATAGGCAACTCAGGGATAGCGTAATTTATCATTTAACTTTCCTCCATTGATAGACTGGAATACAAGAAAATAGTACTAATTCCATCTTATTCAGATAGGAGTTAGTACTATGATAGAAAGCTAATGTTCAAGCTCAATCTAAATTGGGTCAGCACGCATGATAACTTAGGATGTTCAATGAAATGGTAGAACCTTTTTATTCTTGAACTTACGATGCAATAGTTTATTAACCTATCTCTACTGTTAACGTGCTAACTAATGAGGCTAATGTGTTAATATTAAAATAAGTTTCAATCAGGGAGTGTTTGTTCTATGCGTTGTTTTTGTGAGCATAAGGGAAGTAATAATTTAAAGGTTGAGGGTGATGTTGGAGCAGACCCCTTGTGGTGTAATAAATGTGGATGCAACTTTGATTTAGAAGAAGTTCCCGTGTCAGCTGATTTAAAAGATCAGCTTATAAGATGGGCCATGATGTATGGTGAGTGGATTGACTGGAGTATAGATAGATTACTTCCCAACGGTGTTGAATTGGAAGATAAACATAATGAAATAGGCCACCAACTTACAGAAGAAATTAGAAAGGAACTAAGTATTAAATACAAAGTAAGATTTTCTCCTTCCACGTCAGCTAGGAGTTATTCTAATGCGGGTTTAACATTTTGATTTCTTCAACTATTAAGACCGAGAGGGGAGAGGAAATGGGAGAAGAAAGGATTGTTATTATTACTGGTGCAAATTCTGGAATTGGAAAAGCTGCTGCTCATCTATTTGCAAGGGAGGGTTATACAGTCATTATGGCTTGCCGCAACCTTGAAAAAAGCCAACTCGTGCAACAAGAAATTAAGGAGTTATCTAACAACAATAGAATTGACCTGATCAAGCTGGATGTGGGCTCCTTTGAATCAATCCATCAATTCTGTTCTATATTCAAGAAAAAATATGAACGAGTAGATATACTGATTCATAATGCTGCCTATTTTAATCATGGTTCCAAATTCCGTCTTAGTCCTGACAATATCGAACTTACTTTCGCTACGAATGTGTTTGGACCGTACTTAATGACTGAGTTATTGTTAGGTCACCTAAAAAAATCTCAGGATGCAAGAATACTACATGCTTCAAGTAACATAATAAAGCATTTTTTTGACCCAAAACGAAAAATTAACTTTCATCAGCTTATAGGGGAAATGGAAGATACGAAAAGGTTCAGCGTTTATGATATGTACTGTCAGTCCAAAATGGGCCTTATATTGCTTACTTTTAAACTAGCAAAAGTATATGAGAAATACGGAATTAAGGTCAACGCATTACAAATAAACGGTGCAAAAATGTCTAAGGACACACTTCAAAAGCTAACACCAGGATGGAGATCTATAGCAAGGGTTCAAAACCTTTACTTTCCCCCGGCAGAAAAAATGGCAGAAATATATTTTCATATGTGTACATCAGAAGATTTTAAGACAATTACAGGGAAGCTCATTAATGATAAGAAAGAAATCATGAAAAGAGGAGAAGAAAATCCTAATCTAGGTATGCAAATAAAACAACTGATAAGGTCTAACTATTACCCTATCTATGCCGAACAACAGGAGAATCAAGATAAAATGTGGAGTTTATGCCAAGAAGTTACGAAAAAAGTAGACTAGTAAATTTTTTGATAACTAATCAATGGTATGTAGATTGATATAAGAGAAGAGCTAATGATATACAAAAAGCGTCTAGGTGTAATGTTGATAGGCTAAATTGATTGGAAGACATATCATGAAAGAACCGTTTCCTGCACTCAAGAAGATTCTATTAATAAGGTGAATCTAATATGTTATAAAGAAAAATACTTCTTTCTACATTATTCTTACTACATAAAATGTTTGCCATTCAGTAGAAAAGGGTAGTACGTAGAACAGTTAAAAATCTAAAAATACGTCCGTTAATCTAGTTAATTATATTAAAAAGGAGAAATAGAATGGCAGAGAAGATAAAGACACTTTTAATGAAAGAAGATATGACAAATCCTAATGTAGTTCCTGAATGGGTCATAAAAGAATATCAGACCTTTCATGAAACAGTGACTAAGAAGAGCTTTCCTTGTTATTTTGGTATGAGTGCAGAGCTTAAGGGAGAATTACGTTATGCATATATCACAAAGGATGATTGGTCAAACCTTCTCAAAGCTGTCGAGGAATTTTTAGAGCTATTTAAAGAACCTCCTTACATACGACATGGTCTCTTTGTATTTGTTGAACCAGAAAAAAAAGAAGGTGATATTGAATTCTACCGTAAGAATTTCTGGGATATTCTACAATACTTACACGAAAATGATTCAAAGGAATGGCCAGGGGACAAACCTAAGGATCCAGAACATTATTTATGGGACTATCATTTTGCTGGTGAACCAATCTTTATATTTGGAAATGCTCCTGCTTATAAACAGCGAAAAACACGTGACCTTGGAAATAGTTTAGTATTAGGGTTTCAACCAAGGAAAATCTTTGAAGGGCTTGAAGGAACCGAGGAAGGTGGGAGTATGTCTCGAGAAAAGGTAAGAGAACGAGTTGAAAAGTGGGATAAACTACCGAAGCATCCTGATATCTCGCATTTTGGCGATCCCGAACATAACGAATGGAAGCAATTCTTCATTGGGGATGATATAGAACCTATAAAAGGTAAGTGCCCTTTTAGTCATAAAGGTAGTTAAAGAAAATACGTCTATGGTTGATGTAGTTGAATAAGCGATTATTAATTATATGGATGAGATGGAGAAGTAAATAGCCAGTTAGTAAAATCTACAATAGGGTGTGTCCATGTGACACTCTCTATTCAGTCATGGTATATACAATCATAAATAATAAATTTCAATTTGTATTTGCTTATTTAAACTTTATCTGTTATTCTAAAGAAGAATTATTTTTGTTCAGTTTGTTAAGGAAAGAATAATTAAATTTTTCGCCTTTAATAGCTACTTGAGCAACAATAGTAATAAATTGTGGATTATACATCCACACACAGGAGGAAACAAACATGCAAGAAGGTACAGTAAAATGGTTTAACGCAGAAAAAGGTTTCGGTTTCATCGAAGTTGACGGTGGAGAAGATGTATTCGTACATTTCTCAGCTATCCAAGGCGAAGGATTTAAATCTTTAGATGAAGGCCAAAAAGTTACTTTTGAAGTAGAGCAAGGTCAACGCGGACCTCAAGCTACAAACGTTAACAAAGCCTAAATTTAAAAGAAAGGACTCTATCTTAGGGTCCTTTTTTTATTTCCGCACGCACACAAAAAAGACCTCCTAAAAGATACCTCTCCGTTTAATCAACTTTTATCAAAATTGAAAGAAAAGAAATACCTTTAGTCAGCCTCGAAGAAATGGTTAGGAGTAAGAATTGATTAATTAATTTATTATATAGGTCTGTCGATTTGACGTTGTCTTGTTGGCAAGATATAACCAATAATAGCACCTACTAAAGCTGGTAAAATCCATCCAAGACCAATGTGGTAAAGAGGTAAATAATTAATGTAGAACAATTTAACTGCTTCAAGTAATGGGACAGTCGCTCCAGGCAAACTATTCGCTAATGCACTGTAACCGTCTATAATACTAACGAAGAAGGTTAGGAACATCGACGCCGCATAAACACTTTGTTTTCTGGAAAATAATGGTGAGAAGAGTGCTGACAATATAAGAACAATAGCTAGTGGGTACAAGAGCATTAATACCGGCACCGCGAATTGAATAATATTATTTAAGCCGAAGTTTGCAATTGTGAATGATACAAAACATAGTATGAATACGAACCATTTATAGCTAACTTTTGGTAATAATTTATGGAAAAATTCACTGCATGCGGTAATAAGTCCGATACTCGTTTTTAGACAAGCAAGTACAATAATAATTCCTAATAAAACGGCACCATATGAACCAAAATAGTGTTGAGAGACTGCTGAGAAGATCAGACCACCATTATCAAATGTGCCGATTGCCGTTACGCTCGATGCGCCCATATACGTGATAAGACCGTAAATAAGCATCATTAGACCCATCGCGAAAATGCCTGATTTCAACGTAGCTTTTGAAATGTCTTGCGTATCGGTAATACCTTGCCTCTTAATTGCATTGATGACAACTATACCGAAGGCGAGGGAAGCAAGAGCATCCATCGTGTTATAACCCTCTTTGAAGCCTGTCATAAATGCCAATTGAATGTATTCACCTGTTGGGTTACCAAATGTACCCATTGGCTTAATTACGGCAATTCCTATTAAAAAGAATAAAAATACTAAAAATGCTGGTGTTAAATATTTACCTATATAGTCCATAATTTTCGCGGGATTCAGTGAAAAATAATAGACAATTACAAAAAATAGAAAGCTAAAGATTCCAAGCCATAAGCTAACTTGTTCTGGATTGATAAATGGTTCAAACCCAACAACAAATGGGACTGTTGCTGTACGTGGAATGGCGAAAAAGGGACCAATTGTTAAGTAAAGAGTCACTGCGAAAATGCCCCCAAATATTGGATGTACCCGACTAGCCAAATCACGAAGTCCATTACTTCCAGATAGCCCAATAGCTAAAATCCCTATAAATGGTAGCCCGATCGCCGTTACTAAGAAACCTATTAATGCTGGCCAGAAGTTCGTCCCAGATTGTTGTCCTAGCTGGATAGGGAAAATTAAGTTGCCAGCACCGAAATACATTCCAAACAGCATTGTACCAATAATTGAATATGTTGAAAACGGTATTTTTTTTTGCATACATATTGTGCTCCTCATGATGTAAGTAGTTTTCTCTTTCAAAAATATAATAATATCAATCTTTTTATAGAGACACAATACATTTTAATATCTTTTGTTTAGCCTCACCTTTTCTAACTTTAGATTTGCACCCTTTTGATAGAATTAAAGATTGTTTATCGGGAAGAAAAGGATTAGTAATCGACGGTTATGTAATATAGATTGTCTAAGCACACATGGTCTAGCAGACAAATGAGCTCCTCTTTCTCAGCCTTTTGGAAAAGTGGTGCCAAACTTAGAGGAACAACGAATACCGATAAACTGTTGAATTCGTGAAAGTACAAACAAGCCCTCTTAATTCTCTGATATCAAAAAAGAGTTAAGAAATTGTAGTATAGTAAGTATGAACTTATAACTAGAATGTGGGTAACAGTGATATCAATGGTTACATGTTTTGATTTTTCGTTCACAATCCGTTGCCCTACGCAATAAAAAAACTAGAGAGTTATTTTTCCCTAGTAAGAAATAATTTAATTCGAATTGTTGCTTGTATGTGATGATTTCTTTTTATAAAACCTTTTAATAACCATAAGCATCACTCGTGATATTATTTTTACAATAAAGACAAGGTAGAGGGAGTATACCCATCTCCAATTTCTTTTGAATTTTAGTGCTTTAGTTTTCCTTTCAAGAATTATTTCATAAATTCCTTGTGGTATTGCAAATAGTAATAATTTCCCAAGAGTTCCCGAAGTCTTAGAGTTGTATGTAGACTGGCAGAACCAAACTGATAGGAAGGGACATACTAAGAAGTCGTAAACAACATTAATTCTAAAAATTTTCGGTAAAAACCGTATAGGATATTTAACTTTTTTAAATTTAACTAAAGCCTTATCGAAAAAGTAATTAATGAGACAATTTCCTATATAAAGTGGAATCCAAATAGTTGAAGAAGGCTTTTTGAACAACGATGGGTAAGAAACTATACCAAAGATGATTCCAAATAAAAGTATTAATCGTTCAATCATAATAGATACACTCCTTATCAAAATTTAGAGTGTCCATAATTTATTAATTTATAATCATTCAACTTAGAAAAAGTTACTGCACCAGACAACGATACTGGTAACGGATCATTATTATGAAAGAAGATTACATTCAAAGTGATCGTCTCTTCTTATTTGACTGAGTAAGAAAAAAAGTCCCTTTTTGAATATGTAGTAAATCTTTGAAGAGAATATAAGTTGTACATGCAATTGTAAATACAATTAAGGGTGATAAAATTTGAATTTACTACTTAAACAACAAACGCTTTTAATGGTTAGAGCATTGTATTTTTGTATGGAAAATAAGTGGGCTGAGCTAGGAAAGGAATTTAATATTTCGCCTGCTCAACAGCATATTTTATTCCTCCTTTCGACTAATAACAATAAGTTAACTCCAAAAAGAATAGGTGAATTGGGTTGTTGGCATGCTTCGACTGTTACAAGATTACTCAAACGTCTTGAAAAAAGTGGACTAATTGATGTAAATGTAAACAAAACTCAATCAAGGTTTAAAATTGTATCCATGACTAATGAAGGGAAGGTACTACTTGATCAATTGCTTGATGCAGTTAAATATATGGAGGAATTTCCATTAGATATGCACCGTTTATCAGAAAAAGAAATTTTACGCTTTTTAGAATACGGTAATAGTATTTTAGATGTTCATAAGGGAGAGGAATTTAGAAAAAATGTTATTAGTAAACATGTAGACGGCTATGATTATGCATAATTTTTAAGCTCTATTAAAAAGTATTTAAAGAGGGGTTAATTTCTATGAAAAACCAATGGTTAGTTAGTATGGCTATGGTAATAATCTCTTGGATATCTTTACCTATTTTGGGTTGGCGAAATATTAAAAGGTTTCTACCAGCCTCGATTCTTGTTGGTCTTTTAGAAGTATGGAATGTTCAAATTGGAAAAAAACAAAAGTGGTGGGTTTTTCATAATAAACCAAATTCATACCTTTCAGGGGAGTTTCCTTTTAATATTGGTCCGTTTTTAGTAGGTTCCATGTGGATATTAAAGTGGACTTATGGAAATTTTAAGAAGTTTTTATTAATTAATGCTGTAGTAGACGGTTTCTTTGCTTTTATTTTAATAAGGGTTATTAATAAGCTAAAAGTTGCTCAGCTTGTTCGAATAAATAAATTTCAATTCTTCCTCTATTTATTTTATAAATCATTTTTCTTATATGGATTTCAATACCTGTATGAAAAAAGAAAATAATCCCTAATAACAGCATTCTTATTTTAGTAAAGGTGTACTTATTTTGGAGGAGCACAACTAAATAAAACAAAACCACTTGCTTCGCAGTACAACCATACTATTCAATAGAGAGAATATATTCCACAATTGCCTCGTTTGCGGAAGAAAAAAAGCCTAATTCCTCGGTAAAGGTCAGGAGGATTAGGCTTTTTTACTTCAAAATCGTACTGTTTCCATTGTGAAACAGGGTTAATCTATTGTTATTAATTATACATTGACGCTTTCCTGAATCTGTACCACTCGAAGAAGTAAGCTTTTTGGTCTACGTTGTTCTTGAAGAATTCCTGATAAAAGGTTATGAATCACACTTGATTCAGTTGTTTCATGTATAGGGTGTGCAAGGTTTATATCATCTAGCGGAACTTTCGTTATATTATATAACTCGAATTGATCAACCTGCTTATATAAGGACATTTGGTCTTTTATTTTTCTCTTAGAGCAATCTTGCGATTATTTATGTTTGACCAATATTCCTGCATCAATAGCAGTACTCGCTCAACTATTTTACTAGAAAGAGATTTTCAAGCATTTAAAATATAAGCCTTTGCTCATTTTTTCAGGCTGCTCCTTAAAAAATACGCTGTCCCTAACGCCCAATAAAATTCTTTTACTACCTTGAACAAAGTGGTCAATCATAATATTTTTGTATAAGCCGGTGATTATAAAAATAGAAGGGGCGTGATGATAATAAACTCTAAGTTTTTTGACATCGATCTATATAAACAAAGAAAAATAATAAATGCTGCTATGAGTGAGTTTGCACATAAAGGTTATAAAAAGGCTTCTACTAATGAAATTGTAAAAGATTCTGGTATTTCAAAGGGTCTACTCTTTCACTACTTTAGAAACAAAAAAGAGTTATATCTATATTTATTTGATAGAGCAGTGGAAGTAGGAAATAAAGAATTTTATTCAGGAATTGATTATACGGAAACGGACGTTTTAAAAATTTGGCGGAATATGGCTTTATTAAAGTTTACTTTGATGCGTGAATTTCCTGAAATTATTAACTTTATCATGTCCGCTTATTTTGAGGAAGCAGAGGAAGTTGCAATTGAACTCCAACGTAGAAAAGAGAGTTTTAACCCAGCTAAAGTAAATGAATTATTTACAAGAATAGATGAATCGAAATTTAAAGCAGATGTAGAAGTGGATAAAGCGTTAAAAGTGATTACCTGGACAATGGAAGGCGTTATTGAACAAGAGAGGAATAAGGCAAAGGATAGATCAGTTGAAGAATATAATCTCACTGAAACGATAGAAAAAATCGATCATTGTTTAATGGTGTTAAAAGATTGCTTTTATAAATAGAGGGAGTTGGGGAAATGTCTGTATTAGAATTAAGAGATATAACAAAGAAATTCGGTCATTTTGTTGCTTTGGACGGAGTGATTTTAGAATTAAATCAAGGGGAAGTATTAGGGTTTATTGGACCTAACGGAGCAGGTAAGTCGACTACGATTCGCATTATTCTTGGGTTATTACGAAAAACAGGCGGAGAGGCAAAACTATTCGGTAAGGACCCTTGGGGAGATGCTGTTGAACTGCACAAACGTTTGGCATATGTCCCAGGGGATGTACATTTGTGGCCAAACTTATCTGGTGGAGAGGTCATTGACTTGTTTGGCAAGTTAAGAGGAAGTATGAATACGAAGCGTAGGTCAGAGTTAATTGAGCGTTTCGATCTTGACCCTAGGAAAAAATGCAGAACTTATTCAAAAGGGAACAGACAAAAAGTAGCACTTATTTCTGCCTTTGCATCGGATGTAGATTTATTCATTTTAGATGAACCGACATCGGGGTTAGATCCATTAATGGAGAAGGTTTTCCAAGATTGCGTTGAAGAAGTGAAAGCAGCTGGGAAAACAGTTCTACTTTCAAGTCATATTCTTTCTGAAGTAGAAAGACTTTGTGACAGAGTAAGTATTATTAAGAAAGGGAAGGTTGTGGAGACAGGTACATTGGGAGAATTACGTCACTTAACCCGTACTACAGTAACTGTAGAGACAGGACGACAAATCGTCGGTTTACAAGATTTACAGAATGTTTTTGATGTAAAAATAGAAGGGAATAAAGCTCAGTTTCAAATAGATAGTCAGAACCTTGACTCTGTGTTGCGCCACCTTCTTCCGTTTGAAATTAAGACATTAACAAGCACACCTCCCTCGCTCGAAGATCTCTTTATGCAACATTACGGTAACGAAATAAGTAATGCTCAGCAAAGTGATAGGGGGTGAAAGAATGCGCAATGAGTTTACGGGAACGATTACCTTAACCTCTCTAGCTATTAAGCGAGATCGGTTTAAATTATTTATTTGGTTATCAGTGATTGGCTCGTTAGTTACATCAGTAGGTATCGCTATGAATGATCTAATGCCCTCTCAAGAAGAAGTGATGAAACAAATAGTCGTTCGAGCTGAAAGCCCTGCTATTAGACTATTTGATATACCAGCAGCAGGGATCAGTGTAGAATCTGCTATGTTGATGAGAAGTTCTATCTTAATTGGTATTATCATTGTATTAATAAGTATGCAGACTGTTATACGCCATACTAGGAAGAATGAGGAAGCAGGACGCACGGAGATGATTAGTTCCACTGCAGTAGGTAAATACTCTAGCTTAACAGCTGGTTTAATTGTCACTATTGTTTTTAATATATTAGTAGGAATTATGATTGCTGCAGGGATGTTATTTAATAATTTTCAAATGGAAGGATCCCTATTAACTGGTGTTGCTTTTGCAAGTTTAGGGATAGCCTTTGCTGGTATTACTTCCATTGCAGTTCAACTATCTCAAACTTCTAGTGGTGCAGCTGGAATAGTTGCTATTACCTTGGGAGTAGTCTTTCTTATCAGTTCTATAGGTGATGTGCTAGGGGAGTTTAATAGAAATACCTTTGCTGTTGATAGTCATTGGTTAGTATGGTTCTCACCGTGGGGCTGGCTTGGTCAAGTTTATGCATTCCATGATAATAATTGGTGGATTCTTTGGCTATTCTGCTTCTTGTTTTTTACTACTGTCTTTATTGCATTCTATCTCATTACAAAAAGGGATGTAGGAATGGGATTATTCCCTGCAAAAAAAGGACCTGCCTTTGCTTCGAAAATGCTTTTAAGTCCAATTGGATTGATGAGGAGGCTTCAACGTAGGTTAATTCTTAGTTGGGTTGTAGCAATGTTTATCTTTGGAATGGTAATTGGGGGAATTGGTAAAGAAATACAGCATATGGTATCGGGTTTAAACAATAACCAATTAGTAGAAATGTTTGGTGGGAATCCGAATGTAATTAGTTCTATCATGGGGTCATTTGTAGCATTTCTAGCTACATTTGTGTCGGTGTTTTTTGTTTTGGCTCTGTTAAGGTTACGTCATGATGAAGTAGACGGCTTTATGGAAGGAGTTCTTGCTACTTCAGTGAGTAGAGTTCGTTTATTAATGAGCCAGATTATATGTGTTGGTATAGGGTTAGCAGCTATTTTATTCTTTTTAGCAATAGGTGCTGGTATTACGGCTAAAGTAACTATAGGTGATTCAATATTTCTAACACTTATGGAAGTCACCTTTTATCAAGCTCCTGCCATACTAACCATTGGGGCTTTTACAATTCTTATGATTGGGATTCTACCAAAGGGTGCAATTGCAGTATCCATTGCTGCGGTTATATTTAGTTTAATTTCTGGTCCTATGTTTGGTACAATGCTTGGTTTACCAGAAATTCTTCAAAATATTTCTCCATTTTCTTATACGACTATTGGTCAATCAGGAAATATTGATTGGATACCTGCACTAGGATTATTAGGATTAACAATAATATTTACAACGGTTGGGATTATAAGCAATTGTCGCCGTAACTTATCTTTTTAAGGGTTATAAAATTAGGTTTGAATCAAAATTATTTAGCACCTTACTCAATTACAAAATAGAGGTTGAAGCAAGGGGACGGTTCTCTTGCTTCTTTTTTTATTTTCAAAAAGTTGAAAGATGTACAAGAGTAATCCAAGGCTGCTGAAAAAGTGTGTCTTTCACTTTTTTAGTGGCCTCGAGCAATCCCAGGATAGGTTTAGAGGAAGATAAAAAACTCGTTTCGAAAGTTCTAAGTTCAACTATTATAAACCCGCTTTTATCGTCGTTATCTTTCTTTTTCCTCAATAGTCATTTACCCTTTTTTCTCATTACCTTGACAATTCTTTCAAAGGTTATATACTTATATATATAACTATATATGTATAGAGGTGGTGATGGCTGTGAGTCTTTTGTTTCATGACAAGAAGCCGATCTTCATGCAGATTAAAGAACGAATTGAGGATCAGATTGTGAAGGATCAGTTAAAGGAACATGATCAAATTCCTTCGACGACACAGATGGTTCAGTTCTATAAGGTGAATCATATTACAATTTCGAAAGGGATTAATTTGCTGGTGGATGAAGAGATTATTTATAAAAAACGGGGTGTTGGGATGTTCGTTGCTGAGGGTGCGAGAGAGAAGTTAGTGAAGAGTCGGAAGCATGTGTTTGAGGATGAGTTTGTCTTGCCAATGATTCAGGAGGCGGAGAAGCTGGGCTTGACGGAGCAGGAAATCACGGACATCATCAAACGGTTGAAGGGGGAGAGGTCATCATGAGATGGGATGTTGTGGCGAAAAATGTAGGGCTGAAGTTGAAGGACAATGAGGTGTTGAAGAAGATTTCATTTACGCTTGAACATGGGAAGACGTACGGATTGCTAGGAAGAAACGGGGCAGGGAAAACGAGTTTGTTGTCGTTACTAGCTTCCTATCGGGACCCATCGTCTGGGGAGCTTCTAATCGATGGCGAGGATCCGTTTGAGAATAAGAAAGTGATGCCGCATGTCGGCTTTGTCTATGAAACGAATTATAGTGATGAGGATGAAGCGGTGAAGGGGTACTTTGAGTTTGTGGAGCGGTATCGTCCTTTCTTTGATCGGGCTTATGCGGAGGAGTTGGCGAGTCGCTTCAAGGTACCGTTGGATAAGTCGATCTCGACGCTTTCGAGTGGGAAGCAGTCGGCGTTAAATGCGATTTTAGGGTTGGCAAGTCGGACACCAGTGACGATTTTGGATGAGGTGTATTTGGCAATGGATGCACCGACGCGGGAGTTGTTTTACCAGGAAGTCATCGAGGAGCAGTCACGACATCCTCGAACGATGATTCTTTCAACCCATTTGGTATCGGAGATGGAGTATTTGTTTGACCATGTGCTGCTGCTCCATGATGGTAAGTTGTTGGTTGACGAAGAGTATGATGCGTTTGTTGGTCGTGGGGCGTCGGTTACGGGGGCATCAACGGAGGTAGATTCGTTTATGGCTAGTATGGCAAGTGGATTGAAGCGGTTGAAAACGCAGCAGCTTGGAGATACGAAATCAGTGATGGTATACGGGGAGTTGAGCGAAGAGAAGCGGTTGGAAGCGGTGAGGCTTGGATTAGATGTTGGGACAGTTTCCCTTCAGGAATTGTTTATTCATTTAACAGCGGAGGAGGAGAATGTATGAGTGGTGTAAATCTGGGATCTGATCGAGAAGCGGGTATTTTTAAGAAAGGTTCTACGGCGGTGAAGGTGTCTAGCGATTTGTTTGTTACGCAAATGAAATGGGCTATTTGGTTCGTTGGTATTGTCTTTGTAGTCTATCTTGTTGTTCCTAATTTCGTGACGGATGTGGATTCGTTACATTTGCCTTTCCTCGCGTTTATTTTTCAGCCAACGAAAATATTCATGTTGGTGATTGGAATACTGTCGTGCTTTGCGTTCCTAAGCTATTTTGTTGGGAACGGAATTACGAGGAAAGATTATTTCATCGGGTCGGCTGTTGCCGCTGTTGCGGTAGCTATTGGTATTATGGCGTTAGCTAGTGCTTTACAGGGCGTCCTCCATCTTGTGGGAAAATTCACGGAGTATATGCCGAATACAGGTTATGGTGATGTATTATCCGTGGAATCGGCTTGGTTAGTACCGTTTGTAGTGTATAGCTTATCTGTGGTTGCGTATTATGTGGCCGGCTGGCTTATTAGTATCGGGTTTTATCGGTACGGTTGGTTTGGTGGAGCGATAACAATTTTTTCTGCAATTATATATGTTGGGATGACGGATATGAGTTGGGGAGGGGAACGTACGTTTCAACTATTTGGATTTATTCGGTTTTCTTTACCTGAATTGTCACTTCCTTTTGCGATGATATCAACTGTCGTACTGCTAGTGATAGGTCTGTGGGTGCTTCGTGGGTTAACGAAGCGAGTTCCAATAAAGATTGAATAATTTTATTACTAGTAGTAGTTGTGAATTAGAGTAAGTAGAGATGAAGCGCCTAACCTTTTCTTTGAAAGTGGTTAGGTGCTTTTTAGTTTTGCATGCAAAAGAACTTGTCTTACTATTTTAATGCTTTTCAATGGAATGTTAAGATGTTATAGTGTGTATATAGATATAAACACCATAACAGTTGGAGGTTGTTACGAATGAATTTATTTGATAGTTTATGGACTTACGCTCTTGTATTTATACTTGCTGCGGTTCCTTTTTTTGAGGCGTATGGCGTAATCCCGTTAGCAATACTTGCTGGTTTATCGCCAGTACCCGTCATAATTCTTGGACTTATAGGAAATATAGTAACGGTTTTATTCGTAATTGTTTTTGTGAATAAAATCAAGGAATGGAGACTAAAACGAAAAAGTGGAGAGGAAAAATCAGGAAGTAAACGAACACTGCGAGCACAGAAACTTTGGAAAAAATACGGGTTACCAGGATTAGCAATTATTGGTCCTCTAATTGTTGGAAGTCACCTCACTGCATTTATGAGCTTAACATTAGGAGGGGCGAAAAAGAGAACAGCGTTTTGGATGACGACAAGTATCGTGATTTGGAGTTTAACCTTTGCTGTATTAGTTCATTTTGGTATTGATTTATTAGGGCATGGAGAGCGCAATCTTTTTGAGTAAAAGGAGGAAATGACTTGTTACAACAGGCATTTTGGTTAGCTAAAAAGGAATTAAAATCACAATGGGGAGCAATTGCCTTGACGTTAGTAGTAACGATCTTCTTTGCTTTATTATCAGCTACGCTTCTTGATCAGTCAGTAAGGAAGTTATTTGGGACTGAAACGACGTTTTATAATCATACGTTACTGGACATTATCTTTCTCGTATTGACACCATCGTTTGCAGCGGTTTATATGTCTCGACCGTATTTAAACATTCAAACAATAAAGGACGATCCATTTAGTAAGAGAATGGCCCTTTTCCGTTCATTGCCAATTCCTGTTACAACCCTCTCGTTAAGTCGAACACTTCTAATGGTTGTAACATTAATCATTATGTCCTTTGCTTTTTATTTAACAATAACTATTTCATTACCATCAAATTTCTTTGAGCTTATGACAACAGTGGAGTATTTGATTTTTATCCTCTTTTGGTTAGGCTATGCTTTAGCGATAGGCGGAATAAATCCATTTATTGAGTACGGAACAAACGGAAAAGTATTGCATCTTGTTCCGTGGGTTTTTATTGTCGTTTTTCTCATAACGATATTTATTTTCTACAATCTTGTTGGTCAAGGTATCGTAGAAACGGTCCTGGTACTAATTAAAAGCCATGGTTGGCCATTAGCTGCCATCTCCCTTTTTGTCGGTGTTTGTGGAAGTTTTATTTGGAACAAATTACTGACAATTAGATTATCTAGAAGAGATTATTTGTAACGGAGGGAGTGTGAAGCGATGAAGTTACCTATTCATGTTTCAGAGGAAAGCAGAGAACCAATCTACCATCAAATTGAGACACAAGTAAAAGCTCTAATAGTTGGTGGACATCTTTTGCCAGGAACACCACTCCCTTCCATTCGAGCGATGTCTAGTGAGTTAGCGTGCAGTGTCATTACCACGAGGCGAGCCTATCAAAATTTAGAGAGTAGTGGCTATATCAAAACCGTTCAAGGAAAAGGAACGTTTGTCAGAGAGATCGAGGAACTACAAAAGGAAGAAGCGAGACAAAAAGTTGTGTATGATGCATTCCAAAAAGCAATTGAACAAGGTAGGCAGGTCGGTTGCGCGAAAGGCGATTTATCGACGATTTTCAATGAAGTGTTAAACCGAAATTTTGATAATAAATAATGGGGGCTGATTATGAATACCTCACTGGTTGATATAAAAGGGATAACCAAACATTATAAAAATTTTTCTTTAGGTCCAATCGATTTTCAAGTGGAGAAGGGAACGGTCGTTGCGGTAGTAGGGGCCAATGGCTCTGGCAAAAGTACTTTTTTTAGAATAATGATGAATCTCCTTCAAGTAGACGAAGGATCGATCAACATCTTTGGCCAAAACCTCGTTGACAATGAGACCGAAATTAAGCAAAAGTTCGGATATGTTGGTGACTTACTTGAACCATTTAGTTATTTAACGATTAAAGAACTTTCTTCCTTAATCGCCTATTGGTATCCGACATGGAATCAACAGCACTATTCCTTAATGCTTAAAAGGTACAACATTGATGAAGCTCAAAAATATGGAAAATGCTCAAAAGGAACGAAGAAGAAAGTGGAGTTTATCTTTGCGCTGTGCCATGATACAAAGCTATTGTTGCTTGATGAACCATCAGCAGGTCTGGATATCATGTCACAAAGAAAAATAAAAGAAGATATCATGGATTATATGGAAGACGGGGAACGAAGCTTGGTAATAGCTACCCATAATTCTGAAGAAGTGAAGCAATTATGTGATTATATTTCTATATTAGTAGAAGGGAAGATCATTCACACATTTGAAAAGGATGAACTTCATGAGAAATGGGCACGGTTATGGGTATCTCGTATTACAGATAAAATGAGAAGCCATGCACATGTATTACGGATAGAAGAGGACCCTTTGCAAATCGTAACAAATGATTTGACAGTTATTGAACAAGAACTGGAACAGGAAGGTATTGAAATTACCCATATGAATCGTTTATCACTCGAAGAAGTCATTGAATATCTCATTGGTCAGGGAGAATAACGAGCAGAAGAGTAAAAAAATGATACTAGGATATGAAGGTGAAAATATAGTTTAATTTTGGGGGTCCTATGAAAAAAATAATAAAAAGTATTAGTATTGCAATCGTGTTATTGATTGTTGTTAGTTATTCATTAAATGAGTTATCTCAATCAAGAACGTTCCAATTCTTCGGTGGTTTAGTTAATAGTGTCGAAACAAATGAAAAAGTAGTAGCCTTAACATTTGATGATGGTCCAGGGGTAAATACACATGAAATATTAGATATTTTAAGAAAACATGATGTGAAAGGTACTTTCTACTTAACTGGGTATGAAATTGAGAAACATTTTGACGATGCGATTCAAATTGTGCAAGAAGGACACGAAATTGGAAATCACTCCTATTCGCATCAAAGAATGGTGTTTAAATCTCCATCTTTTATTAAAAAAGAAATAGATAAAACGGATGAGCTAATACGACAAATCGGTTATGAGGGAGAAATCACTTTCCGCCCACCATACGGAAGAAGGTTAGTTTTGTTACCATATTATCTATCTAGGGATGATAGGTATACCATTTACATGAATATAGAACCTGATTCTTATCCAGAAATTGCGGCTGATTCTAGTAAAATTGTACATCATGTTGAAGAAAATATAAGACCAGGTTCAATTATTTTATTGCATGTTATGTATGAAAGTAGGAGAGAATCTCTCCATTCAGTAGAAGGTATTATTACCTCGTTAAAAGAACAAGGATATACATTTGTCACAATTTCGGAATTATTAGAATATGAAAATCAAGAATGATATTAACATTAAGTTGGAGACAGAATTTGTTTGGAGGGATTACTTTGACAGTAGAAAAGACTTTAAAGGTTTGTGAAAAGGGACATAAGTATTTCAAAAGTAGTGAGTGTCCAAGTTGTCCTACCTGTGATAACGAGAATAAGCCTAATAGTGGCTTCCTTTCAAAACTCAGTTCACCTGCAAGAAGTGCATTGGTTCACGAAGGGATTGACACTTTGCAAAAACTATCAAAGTACACTGAAAAAGAAATATTAAAAATTCATGGCATTGGACCAGCTTCCTTACCTACTATGAGAAAGTCATTAGAAGAAGAAGGTTTATCATTTAAAGAATAATTATTTTTTCCTTTCCATTCAAACACAGATTGTGAATTGATGTACTTCAACAAAACCAGCTAATAGTTTGTCAATATTTTTCAATAAAAACTTAAAATCTTTCATGCTATACTAAAATGGGCATACCAAATAACCTTCCACTCCCTAATGATTGGAAGGTTTTACCTTGTTTAGTTAGGGTTCTTAATTAGGCTATATCTTGGAAAGTGGTTCTGTTTTTTAAAAGGGCATAGATCCAGTGTAAAAGCTTATTTACACAAGCAATGACGGCTACCTTAAATAATTTACCTTCATTTCGTTTTTTGTCGTAAAACTCCCTTAATTTCTTGTTTCTAGGGATGATCTCATCAGTTGTTTTTTGTTTACGGCAATCACGAATACCAGAACGAACAGCCATATATAGGGCGTGCCGCAACCTACTTGATCCTCGTTTTGTAATGCGAACGAGAGTGGCTTTGAATTTATCTGACTCAAATACCTCTGGATCAACTCCAGCAAATGCGACAAGTTTTTTTGGGTGATTAAACCGATCTATTTCCCCAATTTCGGAAATGATCGTTGCCGCGATTTTTTCTCCTATACCTGGGATAGATTGGATAATCTTATATTCTTCAATTTCTTTTGCGAGAGTATCTATCTCAGTCTCCAACTCTGATAGATGCTTTTTGTATTGAAGAAGCATATTAATATACATACTTAGACTCAGTAAATGACTCTGATAAAGTGTCTTTTGAAATGGATTCCGAACTGCTGCTTGTTTTAGTCTTTGAGCTTTTTCTTCTGCCCATTTTATTGAACGACTTTTACATAATTCCTTAATTCTATTAGTCAATGCGTTCTCAGTAACAGCTGAAATATCTTCTGATGCAGGATATTCTTTTAAAACAAGCAGAGACACAACAGAATATAAGTCACCAAAAACCCCAGTGTATTCAGGAAATACTTGAACAAGCACTGCTTGAAATTGTAGTTTAGTTTGCACATACAATCCAGTAATATTCTCATGTTGCCTTGTAAGATTACGAAGGTTCAAGAGTTGAATGCCACGCTTCTTATATGGCTCTAAATCCTCTTTGTAGTAAAGCTCACAAAGACGATAGGCATCAATGGCATCGGTCTTAACTTTTCGTAAACTAGAGCTTTTGGCTCTATGGGAAATCAAAGGATTAACAATGATTAATAAATACTGATGTTCCTCTAGAAACTGGACCACTGGTGCATGGTAATGTCCAGTAGCTTCTAAAACCACCGAAGGTTGTATACCTGTTTTAGCTTTTAGACCTTCCAGATACTCAAGTAATGATCCTAGCCCATCAAGGTCATGTTTGATACTAAAGCTTTTATGATAGGGTTTCCCCTTATCTAAAAACGCCTGAACTTCACTTTCTCCTTTTGACACATCCAGACCAACGACTGGATTCATTCTAAATCTCCTCCTCATTTTTAACTTGCCAGTAACCCCTAATTCCTCCTAGTAGTATCATAGCTTCGCTTGTTATACGAGATCTAAGTCCCAACCAGCCTCAAACATGTTTCTACCAGTAGGGGGTGAACGGTTTAGTTGACGGGATCTAAGTCCCACGGGGGCGGACGTTCTACCCTGGCTACTGCTATAATAAGACCATATAAAAAAAGGTCAACCAGAAATATTTTCTTATCTGGTTAACCTTATAATACGAACGGAGGCGTTTCTCTTAGAAGGTATAGACATTATCGCTGGCAGAGGGGGCTATTCTTTTGATTAACGTCTTAGAGAACATATATGAATTATCGATTGTGTTAAGGGAGGAGTTTCAAATGCCAGTAATTATAACAAGTATTTTTTCAGCTATAATAATTTTCATTACTGTTTTTTCTATGATTAAGGTATTAAGTATAGCTTATAAAAGAAAAGAAATTTCAGTTTTAAAGTTTAGAATTATAGCAGTTTCATTAATAGTGGTAGGTATGTTTATTGCTTCTATTTTACCTTTTGGTTATCAAAAAATATATGAAATAATCATTTAATTGTTGAAGATGTGAAAAATGTACACTTAAAGTAATTTCATAAGTTTATTTGTAGACAAATTACAAGAAAAGAATCCACATATACAAATTTAAGAATTACTAAAAAATTTACATAATTACTGAACAGAGAGCGTTTGGATGGATATTATTAAGGAGTTGGTCTAGTTGAAATTTTTTATTCTTCTTGTGTTTTGCCTGCCTTTAATTGCAGGATGTTCTAATTTCGAAAAGGGGAAAGAGATTAGACTTATGGGTCAATTGAAACCTGATGAAGAAAATCAATATTATTTTTATTCTTTCTGGAGTGCAGTTCCTTCTGAAGATTGGGAAACGACAGAAACAAACGAAGAACTAAGAAGAGAATTTGAAACTTACTTTTCATTTGATGCTCCAGTAGGGAAGTTACATTTATATTCATATCTCTTCCCTAGTTCTAGTAAGTTTAATGATTATGTTGAAGTTTTGGGAATAGATGAGTTCCCGACATTTGTAATTTTAGATAGTGAAGGGGTTGTATTAAAGACAACTGATGTACAGGAACTTTTAGACTTTATAAATGACTTACCCTATGCTTTTGTTGAAGAATAAGTGTTTATTGTTCCTAAAGTAACAGAGTAAAAGAGGGAACAACAACGAAATAGTGAGAGTACCTAATCATTCAAATACTTCCAATCAACTTCTTGACTATCAACGAGCAATTCGATCGTGCTCAAATGATTTGTATCAGTTTTGATATCATATTTAGTCACGAGGAGACTCATAGAATATTGATCAATATTTAAGTTAATACTGCTTCGATAAAAAAAGTTCTGTTTATCTTTATCAGGGTTTTTAACATCAATTGATAGTGTATACTTCAAAGTGTTATTATAATAATGATCCTCATGTATTTTAAGCTCTATAGTAGAAAGGTCAGTTAAAATGGATTGAATCATGTGCTTATCATCAATCGTAACTGTTGCTGTTGGTTCTTTTTTATTTTCAGAAAGGTCGTTAATTGTAATTGAGATATTCTTAACAACAGTATGCTCATTCAGGTTATCTGAATAAAGCTCTGCAAATGATGTATATTTCGCTGCCTCTGTTGCATAAAAGAAACCAATAATAGCGATAACGCTTAATACCATTATGGTAAGTGAAGCAAGGTGTTTTGTACCTTTCAAATACTTCCATTCCATCACAGACTGAAAGCTAAGGGATACAATAAAATATAAAATAAAAATCCATTTTAACGTTTCGAGATTTTGGTAATCGAAAATAATGAACAGAAGTGAGACAAAGGTTAAGGCAATGATCCCTTCACCCCACCGTTCAATCTTTTTCCCATCTGTTTCTGAAACCTTCGTTACTTCACCTCTCACTAGAAATAATCGCGAAATTCCACTAAGGATAACAACGATTACTGTTAGTAAAGAAAAAAATATAACTACATCCACAAAATCCCTCCTGTAAAAAAAACAGCATAACCTAATACCTTTTTGCCATTTTATCATCAATTTGGATTGATTAGGGTGATTTTGTAAGAAAGAATTTTTCGGGGGATTATTGACAACAAGTGTAATACAATAGATAATTAAATTATTCCGACGATGGTGTCGACGGTATAATTTAATTTAATTCATTGGTGGTGAAGAGCATGAAGATTACAATCTTAACGTTAGGTAGTAGAGGCGACGTACAGCCGTATGTTGCGCTTGCTAAGGAACTTATTAAAAACCACCATGAAGTAGTCATTTGTACGGGTGCCACTTTTAAGGGTTTTATAGAAGAGAATGGGATTTCTTTTCACACAGCATCTGCTGATTTAATGGCAATTATGGAGAGCGAGGAAGGAAGTAGGGTATTTAACGGTGGAAGCTTTAATTTATTTAAAATGATGAAATTTTCAAAAGTGGTGATTACTCCAGCTTATAGAAGGAGCATGGATGACTTTTATCAGGCTTCACAAGAAGCGGAGTTGATTATTTATCACCCAAAAGCTCTTGGTGCTGTTGATATAGCTTTACATTACAATATTCCTTGTATTTGCTTACCACCTGTCCCAATTATGTACCCAACAACAGAATTTCCGAATTTCGCTGTATCACCAAATAAAAACTTAGGTCCTGTATTAAATAGATTGTCCTATAAAGTAGTGACATTAAGTGAGCTACCTTTTATAAAACAAATCAATGATTTTAGAGAAAAAACATTAAGGTTACCAAAGAGAAAAGCAGGACTTTACACTTATGAAATGAATGATACGCCGATTCCGATACTTTATCCAATTAGTCCCTTTCTTTTTAAAGAAGTAGACAGTTGGAAGGAACGCGTGTTTTTATCAGGCTTTTTCTTTTTAGATTTAGAAAAAGAAACACTATCTAATGAAATAGAAGAATTCCTAAAAAAAGACAAGAAGCCTATTGTGGTATCCTTTAGTTCTATGCCTTTAAAGAACCCATCAAGTTTTAAACAAAAATTGATTAAGGCGTTAAAGGAAACAGATAATCGAGCAATTGTGTTAACAGGAACAAGTGGTATGAAATTTAATCATGAGGAGGATATACTCGCGATTGAAAAAGCACCTCACCGCCTTCTTTTTAAACGTGCGAAAGGTATTATTCATCATGGCGGTGTTGGAACAATGTCTGAAGCTCTATTGAGTGGAGTACCACAGTTAATCATGCCGTTTACAGTGGATCAGCCGTTTTGGGCATATAAATTATATAAAAAAAGATATTCGATAAAGCCTTTGCGTGAAAAAAATCTCAAAGTGTCTGACTTAGTACATGCATTAGAACAAATGGAAAGTAAAGATTATATAAAAAACGCACAGAATGTAAAAAACGTAATTAATTCAGAAAATGGTTTACAAAGAGCAGTAAAATATATAGAAAACGTATTAGATGAAAGGTAAAAGGGGTGAAGATTTGCCGAAATCAACATTTTTTAAACTTACAGAGGAAAAACAAAAAAATCTAATAGATGCCGCTATGTATGAATTTGCTAGATCTACGTTTGACGAAGTCAAAATATCAAACATAATAAAGTTGGCAAAAATTCCACGAAGTAGTTTTTATGATTATTTTGATGATAAAGAGGATTTATTCCGACACCTTCTATCTATCATTAAAGAAAAGAAGCAAAGTTATATGGTTCCCTTCTTACAAAAAGAATCGTCCTCTTTTTTTGAGAGTTTTCACGAGCTACTTAAAGCAGGGGCATTGTTTGCAGCCAAGCATCCTGAATATGAAAAAATTGCAAAGAAATTATATGAAAATAAGCAGCTTATGCAAGAAATATTAGGAGAAGATCAACAAAGTGTTGTTAGTATATATGAAGGGCTTATTAATAGTGGTATACAATCTGGGGAGCTTAAGCCAAATCTTGATGCAAAATTTATTTCTGAATGTATTTATCATTTGACAGCGAATTTTGTGGATGGGTTTAAAGATAATAGCGGTGAGACAGTATGTGACTCCATTAATAAAAAATCAGAAAAATTACTTTCTTTATTGAAGGATGGTATTGGTGATTACTAAAGAAAATCAAATTTTACGATAAGGACCACTTTCTTTTCTTCAAACAACAGGGAACGAATCTTCAACTTTGGAGGAATTCCCCACTTTTGTTATTTTAAATAATGAAGGATTTGTATTAAGGACAACTGATGTAAATGTCCTTTTAGAATTTATAAATGCTTTACCTGATATTGAGCACGAAGAATAACTATTATTCTTATTGCACTAACCCACCCATATATATAATGGGGATATCAATTATGACTATAATGAAAAGGGGTATATATTGTGATAATTAATATTATTACTGGATTTCTTGTATTAGGAGTTAGCTTATTTGTTTTAGCTGGATGGCTTATTTTTGTCGCTTCCTATCAAACTTTAATATTAATTCCCATAATGGCGATTTTATTATGGATAGTAGCTGTCATTGGAGATAGAAAGATAGTCAGATTTAGATTTGGATTTAGAATTTTACAAATACTCCTTGCTGCTTTAGCTTTAATTTATTTGATTATTGTTATGTTATCTTAAATTTCCTTAAAAACGTTTGTGACGTTCACCTAAAGTAATGGGGGCATTAGTTTAGGTGCTAACGTGTAGCCTATCAAAAAAGACTTTATAAGAGGAGAGTCAATATGGAAGTAGTATATTTTGCAGGTGGATGTTTATGGGGAGTACAAGCTTTTGTAAAAACTTTACCTGGAGTTAAGTTTACAGAAGCGGGAAGAGCTAATGGAACAAGCCATACACTTGAGGGTGATTATGATGGCTACGCCGAATGTGTAAAAACAGGATTTGATCCGAAGATTGTAACGATCAAGGAATTGATGGGATATTTATTTGAAATTGTTGATCCATACAGTTTGAATAAACAAGGGCAAGATGTTGGTGAGAAATACAGAACAGGAGTATATAGTGAAAACCCTGAACACTTAAAAGAGGCGATGGCGTTTCTTAGTGAGAGAAATGATTATGACCTTATAGTTGTTGAAGTATTACCTCTTACAAACTATGTGAGAAGTGCAGAAGAACATCAAGATAGGTTAGCTAAATGTCCCAATGATTATTGTCATATTCCAGAAGAAATATTAAGTAGATATAAGTAATGAAGAATAAGAAATGCTTTACCCTAATAAGGGGAACAGAACCGTTTAATCATTTTCAACAATCGGGTAGCTTTAACGAAACAAAAGGAGTTGTCGCATCGTTACGACAGCTCCTTTTTAGTGTTCGAGAGCAGTTTGTTTTAATAAAGAATTCTACGTTTTTACCAATAAACAGGTTAATAATGTTACGATAAAAAGGCAAAACATAAACAGGCAAAACATAAACAGTTTTCTGGAGGTAAGAAATGTTTACTGATGTTAATTGGGCTATTGCAATTTTTAACTTCTCTCTGTATTAGTAGTCACATATATTTTTTACCTTTACATTTATTGAAGTAAGGGAAGCATGAGTTTTGGAAATGTTGCAAGGGCAGTTCCTATTGTTGTTGAAGAAATGCCGCCCTTTTATAATAGGAGCGTACAAAGTTTGGTCAGACTGTATAACTAATTGTAAAATAAGAAGTATATTAAATTGGAGATAGAATCAGTTTGGAGGGATTATTTTGACATCAGATAAAAATTTAAGGGTTTGTGAAGAAGGTCATAAGTATTACAAAAGCAGTGATTGTCCAAGTTGTCCTACCTGTGATAAAGAGAATAAACCTGAAAGTGACTTCCTATCGAAACTAAGTTCACCTGCAAGAAATGCCTTAGTTCACGAAGGGATTGATACTTTACAAAAACTCTCAAAGTACACCGAAAAAGAAATTTTGAAAATCCATGGTATTGGACCTGCTTCCATACCAACTATGAGAACTTCATTAGAAGAAGGGTTATCATTTAAACAATAATCATTGATTTTCCTTTCAAATATAGAAAAAGGAAAAACAAACTTAAATGTCAAATAGTACAGTGACAAGAAAGGAGTGATTACTATAGAAATTTTTGACTCGCATCTACATATTATTAATCGAAAATTTCCGTTGTATGAAAATCAAGGTTATTTACCGAAACCTTTCACTTGTGAGGATTATTTGGAATATGTAAAAGACTTGAACGTAGTTGGGGGAGCTGTCGTTTCAGGTTCTTTTCAAAAATTTGATCAAACTTATCTAGAAGATGCGTTAAAAATTTTGGGCAAAAATTTTGTTGGAGTAACTCAATTGCCTTACAATACCTCCGATGAGGAGATTATTCGTCTTAATGATATTGGTGTAAAGGCCATACGTTTTAATGTGATGCGTGGTGGATCTGAAGATGTATCATATTTAGAGTCCTTTTCTAAAAGAGTGTATGAATTAGTAGGATGGCATACTGAGTTATACATTGATTCAAAAACCCTAATAGAAATTACCCCAATTATAAAGGAGCTTCCTGCAGTTTCCGTTGATCATCTTGGATTAGTTAATGAGGGATTTAGTAATTTACTATCTTTAGTTGATAAAGGTGTAAAAGTAAAGGCAACTGGTTTTGGACGAGTTGATTTAGATGTAAAGAGTGCTTTGTTATCAATTCATAATGTTAATCCTCATGCGCTAATGTTTGGAACGGATTTACCTTCTACAAGAGCGAAGAGACCTTTTCAAGATTCGGATATAGAGCTAATAAAATCTATTTTTGACGAGGAACAAGCAAGTAAAATTTTATATAAAAATTCTTTCAATTGGTATTTTATATAAATTTTAGATATAATAAAATCAGTAAATTCTGAATTATTACATCGAAATTGAGCGAGCGCTCGGTCATAGATTGGGAGGAGAAAACAAGAAAATGGAGTTAAGATTAAATGAAGAACAGCAAATGATGAAAAAAATGGTAAGAGAATTTTCGAATGAGATCATAAAAAAAGCTGTAGTTGAGATGGAAGAATCAGATGAATTTCCGCTTGAAACGATTCGGAAAATGGGGGAATTAGGTTTAATGGGCATACCAATTCCACAAAAATATGGTGGAACGGAAATGGATTTTATTTCGTATATTCTAGCCATTAATGAAATATCAAAAGTAAGTGCAACCATAGGAGAAATTGTTTCAGTTCATACTTCTGTAGGGACAAATCCTATCTTATATTTTGGAACAGACGAACAAAAAAATAAATATATTCCCAAATTAGCATCTGGGAAATTTATTGGTGCCTTTGCTCTAACTGAGCCGAGTGCGGGTTCAGATGCTGCAAACATTCGTACTACTGCAGAAAGGAAGGGAAATAAATATATTGTCAATGGTTCAAAAATGTTTATTAGTGGTGCGGGTGCAGCAGATATTTATATTACCTTTGTAGTTACTGACCCTACAAAAGGTAAAAAGGGAATTTCCACTTTAATTATTGATAAAGATACTCCAGGTTTTTTTATAGGGAAAAAAGAAAGAAAAATGGGATTACATGGGTCAAATACATGTGAATTATTCTTTGAAAATGCAGAAGTGCCAGTTGAAAATCTACTTGGAGCAGAGGGAGAAGGTCTTAAAATTGCATTAGGTAATTTAGATGTTGGGAGAATAGGTATTGCCGCGCAATCACTTGGTATAGCAGAGGCTGCTTTAGAGGCTGCTATACAATATGCAAAAGAGAGAAAACAATTTGGTAAACCGATTTCTGCTCAACAAGGATTATCATTTAAACTTGCGAACATGGCGACTAAAGTGGAGGCAGCCAAATTATTAGTCTATCAAGCAGCTGACCTTAGAAATAAAGGAATTCCTTGTAGTAAAGAAGCCTCTATGGCTAAGTGTTTTGCATCGGACACTGCCATGTATGTGACAACAGAGGCAATTCAGGTATTTGGTGGCTATGGGTATACAAAAGAATACCCAGTAGAACGATATTTTCGAGATGCCAAAGTAACACAAATTTATGAAGGAACAAATGAAATACAAAGATTGGTTATTTCAAAACACCTTCTGTCCATATAAATAAAATAATGATAAGTATCAAATAGAGGATTATTAAAGCGATCGTCTTTCTTAATTGACTAAAACTGTACAACTATAAGCGCAAACAGATAACCACAAAAGGTGGTTATCTGTTCTTGATTGATTCCAGTAACTTTGTCACTCTGAAATGATGAAAAATCGTCAATCCAATAATAACGAAACTGAAAACCGAGGACATAATTGTGCTGTACAATAATCCTTTTACAACATTTTGATTAAACAACCGTATCATTCCTGTCTCTGAGAGATATAGTTCAATGATTATTATTTATTGAAACCAATGACATTATCCAAAAAGATATAAATATTACTACACAGTACAGGATGATACTAGTCAATGAGAATATATTCTACAATTGGCTCGTTTGCTGAAGAACAAAGCCTAATTGCTCGGTAAAGGTCAGGAGGATTAGGCTTTTTACTGTTCATTGGGAAACAGGATAAATCTTTTGTTTTTAATTACATGAAGGCTTTCCTGAGTCTGTACTACTCGAAGGTGTAAGTCTTTTTTGTCTACGTTGTTCTTGAAGAATTCCTGTTAAAAGGTGTTGAATAACTTTTGATTCAGGTGTTTCGTGACTAGGGTGTGCAAGGTTTATTTCTTCTAATGGATCTTTCGTTATATTATATAATTCCAATTGATCCTGTACTGGTTGAGTTTTGGTAGTTGTGATACAAATTGCAGCCTGTTGATCTTCTGAAATATCTGTCGCTTTTTTTTGTGTCGTTTCAACATCTTCAACGCCTGGATTACTCCAAAATTGTGAATTATCGAAGTAACGGGTGAACTTCCAAATTTCCTTAGAATTCGTATCGCCTGTTGGTAGTTTGACGATGACTGTTTCCAAATGATTAGGCTGTATAACCGCTTCATACGGTTGACCAGTTAGAGTGTATTGATTTAAGCCCTTTGAAAATTCATCATCTGTCATAAAGTAAAGAGCCTCATCCCCTCTAGTAAATCCAGGAGTTCCGTTCATTAATGAAGTTAAGTCACGCCCTACTAGGGGATGGACCTCTGAATGATCTTTTTTCAATTTCATTTGGGCTTCTTGAACATTAATACCCGCAAGTCCTAATAAAGTGGGAACAATGTCCACATGACTTGTTAGCATATCTGTTTCTTTACAGCCAGCAAAGTGTTTAGGACTGTGTATAATGAGTGGAACATGAAGTGCTTCCTCATAGGCATTATGCCATTTTTGAAACAATCCTCCATGTGCCCCAACGAGACTACCATGGTCTGCAGTGAATACCACGATAGTATCTTCATAGAATATAGACTGCTTAAGAGCGGTAAATACTTTATACATTTCATCATCAACCTGCTTATGAAGTGAATAGTATAGTTGCCTGTAAAAAGGTGTATCTATTGTAGGTTGTAATGCCTGCTGATAAACGTCTCGGTAACTACTTTGTGCTGAGGGCTTCGTAAATAAATTTTCATTTGCTGTCGGGGCTTGCGGGATAAAAGGAACGGAAGGATCTACAGAAAAATTAAAGTTAGGTAGTAATTGTGTGAATAGCCCAAATAGGGTAATATCATGCGGATTAACAAAGGATGAAACAATTAACCAAGGCTCGTGATTATTGGTATCAACTTCATCTTCTAAGGAGTGAATTAATCGAACAACCTCTTCAGAATAAACGACATCACGGCCACTTACCCCAATCGCAGCGGATGATGCTGAATTTCGTGGATTTGCTCCATGCGGTTCAGGACCTATCCATCCATCAAAACCATAGGAATCTAGCCGATTTGCATGTAAATAAAGCTGTTGTTTTTCGGGGTCAGGAACTCCAGTTGTTGGGTTAAAGCTTAACATGGCATTATGACTTGCTGGAACGATAAGGTCCTCATCAGAAGCATGCCATTTCCCTTTCCAAAACGTTCGATACCCTGCAGAACGAAAATAGTCACCTAAAGTAGGAACTGTATTGTGATCAAGCCAGTATACATCTGGATCAAAAGCTCCTTTCGCTGCACCTGTCGTTTGAGTGACCCCGTGTAGGGAAGGATACTGGCCTGTGTAAAGAGTTGCTCTACTAGGTGAACAAGCTGTACTTCCAATATAATGATTTAAGAATGTCATCCCATTTTCTGTTAGAAGCTCCTGTGTCTTTAAATGATTTTTACGCCATTCTTTTAGGTCTTCATTTTCATAAACTGTTGGAAATCGTTGCTCATCAACAAGAATTATAAGGAAATTGGGTCTTTTATTTTTTCGCTTAGAACAATCTGGCGAGTGTTTATGTTTGGCCAATTTGACGTCCTCCTAATGAACGAAAGTTATACTTCTGTATCATATGTAAGAAAGTGAAATGTGATTGAATATTTTCGCAAAAAAAGTAACACCTTTTTCCTGCGTCATACTCTGTAATCGATCAACTACCGTTCGAGCACAAGGTTTTCAAGCAATCTATCAAAAAAGCCTTTGCACATCTTTTTAGGGTTGGTCCCAACGGGTATTAACTTGATTATTTAATGTAATCCTGTAGTATGGGAATAAACTATTCATCAAGAACAACGGTTTGAAGTAATTCTCTGTACGAAATTATTTTTATCTTAGGAGGAAAAAGGAACATGGAGGTTTTCACAAAATATTTAACGGGCATCGATAACCCTGATCATCGCGACCGAACAGAAGAAATTTTGGCATGGATTGTTAATAAGTTCCCCAACTTGGAACCACAAATCAAGTGGAATACGCCTATGTTTTCTGATCATGGCACGTATATCATTGGCTTTTCCACAGCGAAGCATCATTTGAGCGTTTCACCCGAAGAAGTAGGAATTGCTCACTTTGCCAATGACATTGAAGATGCTGGTTACAGTGCTACCAAAGGCTTGTTTCGAATTCCTTGGAATGAGCCGGTAAATTACGGGTTGCTTGAGAAAATGATTGAATTTAATATTCAAGATAAAGCAGACTGTTCAACTTTTTGGCGGAGTTAAAGATGGCCGTATAGCTTCTCTTAGGGTGCTATTGCTAGTAGAGTTGAGGAAGGGAAAAGAAAATAATTATACATATTATAATGAATGGAGAGGATTTTTTATGAAAGATGTAAAAACATTTTTAATGTTTCAAGAAGGTAATGCAGAAGAGGCAATGAAATTTTATACATCAATAATTGAGGACTCAAAGATTACAAGTATAGTTAGATATGGAGCAAATGAACCTGGTGAAGAAGGAACAGTAATGCAAGCTACTTTTACTTTAAAAGGGAAAGAGTTTATGTGCATTGACAGTTATATTAAACACGAGTTCTCCTTTACACCTTCTTTCTCAATTTATGTTACTTGTGATACGGACGACGAAATTGAGCAACTCTATCACAAGCTAGTTGAAGGTGGACAGGCACTTATGCCATTGAATGATTATGGTTTCAGCAAAAAGTTTGGTTGGATAAATGACCGTTTCGGAGTTTCATGGCAACTAAACCTTATTGATTAAATTGGAAAAATAATTGCATTTCCATAAAAAAGAACCTTTTATTGATACATCATTAAAAGGTTCCTTTCGTATTATTATTTTTTTACAGCTGAAGCGCTAAATGTATTTGTAGAAGATGAATATGTTACAGTAACATCATGTGGGGTACCACCAATGTTATATTCTCTTGTTTCAGAATTTTGGTTTTGTGTCGTAGGATTTGAGATGTTTCCTCCAGGTAAAGTTTCCTTACTAACAGTTACAGATGAACCATCAGAATAATGAATTGTATAATCTGCGACAACTTTAAATTGATTTGGACCTTGTGGGTCAAGAGTAAGTGAGATATTGCTAATACTTGATACTACTACATCTACAACTGGTACAGTAGGTGAAGCAGGTACAGGCGTGTTATTTAGTAGTGTATACGCGTTACCGAAGTAATTATCGTCACTTAAATCATCAGTAGAATAGGATACAGTTCCACCAGGAGTTAATCCTGTTAAAGTTACTACTTCATCCTCTGTTTCACCATTACTTAACGTTTTAATTACTTTAAATGAAAGTGAATATGTTGCTGTTTCTTCATTCCAGACAAAGTTTGGTGCCCCATCTTCAGTACCTAAATCAATTGAGTATTCAGTAATAACAGCCCAAACGTCAACATCAACTGTTGAACTGTTATTGCTATGAGTTAGTCCAGCCTTTTGACCATTATGAAACTTAGTTTCCGTTTTAACTTCAATGTTTGTTAGTGCATGACTATCTAGGTCGACAGTTGCAGTAAATCCGTAAGTTTTTGGTTGGCCTGGAATTGCCCAAACTAAATCAGCTTTTTGGCCACCTACTGTAATGTACAAATTAGCTAAATCATCACGAGCACCATCAATAACTACTTCACCAGATACAACCTGTGATGTACCAAAGTAACCAGAAATAGAGCCAAATGTAGTAATTTGTGCTGTTTCAATGCCATTTGTATTTCTCCCGTCCTCTTGAATAACAGGATTTGATCCAGCAGCTGGTGCTTTAGTTGGTCCTTTTGCTAATACCCCAGAATTTAACCCCAATACTAAAGAACCTGTTAACAACACTGTAACAACTTTTTTCTTATTCATTTTCATTTCTCCTCTTAAATAATATTCTTATAGCATTAAAATAAGAGGGTCGGTTACACTACTAGCTCGACATAGTCCAAGTGTCCAGATAAAGACTATGCTTCATAGCTCCCCTAGAAAAGGGTCGGTTACATTACTTACTCAAAATAACCCAACTATTCAAATAAAAGTTAATTTATAAGAAAAATAGTATCCTTATTTAGTCTTAGATTAACCGATAAGTAAATAGTCTTATATTTTGTATTATATTCCGTTAATTTCCTGTTGTAAAGTGACTAAAAGTCATAACTGATTATAATTTTGATAAAAAATTTTCTACCATAATTTCACATATAAGATCTATAATAAATTAGGGAATCTTAGTTGTCCTGATACTTTAATAGAAGAGAAGAGGTATGATCTTATTGTTTGAACTATTTAATAAGAAGCCTGATTTCCAAATTCCCTCAACTGGAATTGATGAAATTGAAGAATTAGTAGTAGGAGGCGTGAAGCAGAAAGTATTAATTCAATCTTTAAATAAAGGAAATCCTATCCTATTATTTTTACACGGTGGACCATCCTTGCCATTCCCTGGTATCTCATCAAGAGGGAAAGACTATACAATTGTATCGAATACGAAAAAACTTGTGGAACATTATACAGTTGTATTTTGGGATCAGAGAGGGACAGGAAAGTCTTATAACAAAAACATTCCTCAAGAAACAATGAACTTTAACCAATTTATTAGCGATGCAAATGAAATAATAGATTACTTGATGATGAAATATAAGAAAAAGAAGATATATCTTGCGGGTCACTCTTTTGGATCATTGATAGGAATGTACTTAATTAACCAATACCCAGAGAAGTTCTATTCATATATAGGCTTGTCACAGATTATTGATTGGACAGAAAACGATAGATTGAGCTTGAAATGGCTGAAAGAGGAGGCTGAAAGAAGAAAAGATTTAAAAGCTTTAAAAGAGCTTAAAGCTGTTGGCAAACCTCCTTATATAGAGAGCTTCAAGCAATGGGGGGTAATAAGGAAATGGCAAATGAAATATAAAACTATGATTTATTCTGATGAACACGTTAAAACTCCCGGATTATTTAAGATTGCCTCAGATATGTTTTTATCTAAAGACTATAGTTTTGGGGATATAGTAAACACTTTTTATAGAGGATTTAAACTAATTTATACTGACGAATTTATTAGGAATATCCCATCTATTAATATTCAAAAAGATATTTTATGTTTAAGAGTACCAACTACTTTTATTCATGGTAAAAAAGATGTACATGTACACTCAGAACCTTTAATTTCATTTGTAAAGAATATCAAAACAGAATATGAACCAAGAATTATTTGGGCTGAAAAATCATCTCACGTATTTCATCCTGATGATACAAAACAAATAGAACAAATTATTATTGAAGAATTAAAACACTTAATAAGTTAGTATAAGAAATTTAATTTCTTATAACAGAGGTAGTTATTATTGATACTATGTTGTTTTTAATGATACGCTACTAGAGAAAGCTCTATTGAATAGGGTTTTATATCTTAAAAACATAAATTATAAGGATTTGATAAAATGATACTAAAGCCGATTGATGTAACAAATGGAAGTACGATTAAGTATTCTGATGTATTTGGCAACCTTGGAAAAGATTTTACAATTAATAAAGGAAATGAAGTTGCGTTTTTCGTTTACGATCAGTATTGCATGAATCCAAGTTGTGATTGTGATGAAGTTATTCTTGAATTTGTAGAAAATAAAAACAATGAAAGATCTGAATTTGCTATTAGACTTTCTTTCGATAAGAAAATGTATTTAATTATTGATAGCTACAAGATTTCAAATACAGAAGTGGACCAGATTGTAAAAGGTTTATTGAAAGATAGTAATGAGGTAATGAACTTCTTTAAGAATCGTTATCAAGATATGAAGAAAAAAGGAATGGAAGTATTAGAAGGAATATCAAAATAATTAATACTGGTTATTAAAAGCGTGTTTCGATGCTATAGAACAACGAAGCTATGGAGTTTTCACTTTTTTAGCCGGGTCCAAAAAATCCTTACTCTCAGGTTGCTGGAAGTAAGGATTTTTTATGATTGACAATGTAAGCGACAAGAAAATCACTTATCAATGCACTTTAAAAGCTGTGATTTCGCCTATTGCTATGAACAAATTCAGCTTTGCGAATGTTGCTCATAATGTTTTTCTATCAGAAATTAACCCACCAGTTGTATAAAATATGATGTTATGCTTGAGGTATAAAATTATACAAGGAGACTTGCTTATGAAAATGTATTTTAGTATTTGGTAATTATTAAATCATTGCATCGACACAATAGCTAAGGAACTTCTTTTAGAAGGGAGAAGAAGCGATGAATAAAAAAATTCTTATTATCAGATTTCTGGTAGTAAGGATTTTTTAACTAGGGTCCAGTTTATTAAATAACAATGCTAGGGTGTAGGGGGTCTAATTTGTAATCAGTTTTCTTGTATGGATGAGCGATAGACTAAACCCCTTACCTCTAGTATTCTCTATAGTAAAGATATCTTTAGTTTTTTTGCGGATGCGATATATTAACGTATTTATTTCTTCAATACTAACATCTGGTATATAGTGGTTAGTATCTTTCCTCTCATTCCAGACATATGCTTTAATTTCATCAGTAGTTACGAAAATATCCCTATTATTAACCAGGAGTTCTATGCATTTATATTCTTTTTCAGAAAACTTATATGTGTAGTTATCCAATATTAATTCGTGTTTTTGCGAGTGTAAATTTATATTCGTAGGGAGTGTTTCGTTCTTGATACATCCCGTAAAATCTGCAGTCTGTTCTATGTTATATGTAGAAAAGGAAAATTTAATCAAGCCAGTAGCTATAGAAATCTTGTCTAAGTGTTTTAGCTGGATTTCTTCATTGGGGTTGATTTGTTTATTATTAATTGTCGTTCCATGTTTACTATATAGGTCTCTGATGAAAAAGAATCCATCTTTAGAGTAAATTTCTAAGTGATTTCTAGATACAAAGATATTGTCGAAAGCAATATCAGGAGTGGCATTCATAACCTTTCGACCAACGATCATTCTAGGGCATTCTATCGAAATAAAAGCTCCTTTTTCATAAGGTGTACCTTGTTCAATAATTATAAAGGAATTCATAATCTTCTCCTTTTACTGAAGTATTATCACTTTTTTGTTATTTACATATTATTCTTTAGCTATTGAGAAGAAATCTACCATTTAATATACTACTAATCGTATTATAAAAAAAGGGGAGTATATTAAAGTGAAATATAAAAAAATAGCAAAAAGAGCCGTATTTATAATTCTATTACTAGCTTTATTCATATTTGTTAATAATAGTTCAATGTTTACAAAGGATCGTAACGGAGAGCCTATGCTTTTAGCACACAGAGGATTGGGACAGACATTTGATATGGTTGGTATTACGGGTGATACTTGTACAGCAGAAAGAATTTTCGAACCAGAACATCATTATCTTGAGAATACCATTTCCTCAATTAAAGCAGCATTTGACGCAGGTGCAGACATTGTAGAAATTGATATTCACCCTACTAAAGATGGGGAATTTGCCATTTTTCATGATTGGACACTAGATTGTAGAACAGATGGAGAAGGGACTACACGAGAGCATACAATGGAAGATTTAAAACAACTAGATGTAGGTTACGGTTATACAGCTGATAACGGGAAATCCTATCCTTTTCGTGGTATGGGAGTTGGGTTAATGCCTACACTTGATGAAGTATTGGAGGAATTCCCAAACAACTCTTTTCTTATACACATTAAAAGTAATGATGCAGAAGAAGGAAGCCAGTTAGCTTTATACCTCTCAAAATATACTGATAGTAGAATAGAGAGTCTTTCTGTTTATGGTGGAGACAAGCCTATTGCTACTTTCAAAGAAACTTTACCTAATATGCGGGTTATGTCTAAAGAAACAATGAAAAGTTGTTTAATACCATATTTAGCAGTCGGTTGGACAGGATATGTTCCTTCATCCTGTGAAAACACGCAACTACACATACCAGAAACATATTTTACTTATTTATGGGGTTATCCAAATAAATTTTTAAATAGAATGGAGAGTGTTGATACAAGAGTTATTCTTGTTGCTGGTAATGGAGGATGGTCAGAAGGGTTTGATCAAGTACAAGATTTGGAGCGGTTACCTAAAGGATATACTGGTGGAATATGGACAAACCGTATTGATATTATTGCCCCACTCATTCAGGCGCAAGACTAAGTAAGCATATATCAATAGTAAGTAGGCGATGCATGAGTAATAAGAGCATCGCTTTTCTTATTTTCTATAATTATCAAATTTTTTTATGGCCACTTGAATAACTTGATTAAAGGTAAATAATTTTGATTTCACTGAACACCAAATAATTTCAACTAAGCGGTAGTGGAACTGATTCTATAATAACAACCTATTGCAGGATATTTGACCATGGGTGGTAAATGTTTAGTAGATAGAACATTTAAAAGGGAGTGGGAAGTATATGAAAACACGAGTAACTGAGATTTTCGGGATCAAATACCCAATTGTTCAAGGAGGACTTGCTTACTTAGCTTATGCAGAACTGGCAGCTGCTGTTTCTAATGCTGGTGGACTTGGACAAATTACTGCAGCAACACTAGGCACACCTGAAAAACTACGTGAGGAAATTCGGAAAGTGCGTACCCTCACTAATCATCCGTTTGGTGTAAACTTTGCGATTGCAAAGCACGACAACGGAGGAAAATATCGGGAATTGCTTGAAGTTGCAATTGAGGAAAAGGTACCGGCTATCTCTTTAACGGGAGCGAACCCACAACCTGTATTTGAGCGAATAAAAGGAGAAACCATTCGTACGCTTGTCCTTGTAGCAGGGGTTAGACAAGCAATAAAAGCAGAAGAACTAGGTGCTGACGCTGTGATGGCGGTTGGACAGGAAGGTGGCGGACATTTAGGGCGGGATGATATTGGTACAATGGTGCTTATTCCTCGTGTCGTAGATTCTGTATCAATTCCTGTATTAGCTAGCGGAGGTATTGGGGATGGACGTGGATTACTCGCAGCACTTTCACTTGGTGCAGAAGGAATTGAGATGGGGACTCGCTTTATTGCAACGAAGGAGTGTATTCAAGCAAATGAGAAATATAAACAGGCAATTGTTAATGCAAAAGAGACGGATACAGTGATTATTAAGAAAACATTAGGCGCTCCAGGACGTGTCCTTAAAAGTGATTTTGCAATGAGTATTATCGAACGTGAACAAGAAGGAGCAACCTACGAAGATTTGAAAGATGTCATTAGTGGTAAAGCGAATCTTAACTATATCTACGATGGAAATGAAGTAGAAGGCTTCGGATGGGCTGGTCAGGTAATTGGCCTTATCAAGGATGTTCCAACAGTACAGGAGTTATTTGATGAGATGATAATGACGGTAGAAAAAGGATCAAGCCGTATCAATAATATTATTGAAAAATAGACATCTAGATAGGTTTCATAACTGAAAAGAAAATGGTTACTTCGGAGAGCATTGAAAAAATTTAAACTAGCCGAATCGAGGCGAAGTAATATCTTTTAGTCGAACTCAAACACACAAAAGAATTGAAGAATATATTGGTTTATTATGGTAGTATTGAGAAAGTATAGTTTAATACAGTACTACTATATATAACTAAAGCGTTTTAAGGAGGCAATTGCTTTGTATGGGTTTGAACAATTATTATTGAATGTTCTTTTTCTAATTGTTTTCCTATTATTTATCCCACTTATTTTAGAATTAAATGGAAATAGTTTTATCAAAAGAAATAAGAGATTCATAGTATGTATTTCTGCCTTATTAGCGATTATTACATGTATGTCTTTTCCCATTCCAATTATGGATGGTTACTTTTTTGACTTGCGTTTTGTTGCCATAACATTTGGAGGATTATATGGTGGCATATCATTGATCCTTTTTTTAACTGGTGGTGCATTGGTTTATCGATTTTTCCTGGGAGGGAGCGGTGCTTATGCTACTGTAATCGTTATAACAATACTATCGACTTTGCTCATTCTTCTAACCAATAAATTTCAGAACTCTTCCAGGAAGAAAAAAATAGTAATTGGTAGCTCACTTTCAGTATTTGCTTCTTTAGTAGCGATCTTAAATTCTACCTTTATTTTCAATGCTGCCTTTTCTTCTTTATTTATTTTTTGGTATTTATCAATAACATTGTGTACGACTGTTTTAGTAATATATTTACATGAGGTTTTTCGTGATAGTGTGCTGATTAATAAAAGAGTTATTAAAGCAGAGAAAATGGAGGTTGTTAGCCACCTTGCTTCTTCAGTATCACATGAAGTGAGAAATCCATTAACGACTGTCAGAGGTTTTCTACAAATGATGGAGCAGTTTGACTTGCCAGAAGATAAAAGTAAAGAGTATATGAAAATTTCAATAGATGAAATTGATAGGGCTAATGATATTATTCGAGATTATTTAACATTTGCTAAGCCCTCTCCAGAAAATATTCAAACACTTAGTATCCGTAAAGAACTACATAGGACAATTCAACTGATAACGCCCTTGGCTAATATGAACGGTGTTGAAATAACAACAAAGATTGATGATTTATTTATAAAAGGTGAAGAGCAATTCTTCCAACAATGCTTAGTTAACATTACAAAAAACTGTATCGAAGCAATGCCACATAACGGCACTCTAAGTATAGAGGCTAAAGAAGAAAATGGTGAACTATTATTGCTAATTGCCGATACTGGTAAAGGAATGACGAAAGAGCAACTAGAACGAATCGGTGAACCTTACTTCACGACAAAGGGAAGAGAAGGGACAGGACTTGGAATGATGGTTTCTATGAATATCATTGAAACAATGAATGGAAAATTAAATGTCACAAGTAAATTAAAAGAAGGAACAAACTTTTACATTCGTTTACCTATTGTTGAAAAAGCGGCGTAATCTAAAAAAAAATAAAAAAGAAATGTTGAGGGACTTAACTAGATGTTAGCCCTAGGGTTAAACACATTTCTTTTTTATTTTAATAGTTACTAATAAATGACAATCTAAAAAGCTACATGTTGTTATGCTTTTTTAACGAGCTTATCAATATGAACAAGAATCGTTTTATGAGCACTAAATAAGCTGCTTTCAACTAATTCACAGCCACCATTGCTGTATATCCAAAGAATTTTATACTCTCTACCTTCATGAAATACAGTATCACCTATTTTAAACATTACCCCTCCCGTACAGCCTAGGGCTAACTTCATAACTATATAGGCAATATAGATTAATAGATATAGGTTTATTTACCTATTAATGAGCAAGAGATCAAGAAGTACTGGAGGAGGTCACTAAAAAAGTGTGATTAGTGGCCTCTACTGGAGCGAACGTAGACCGTACAGCTTTGAATAGCGTCAGGAAAAAATGTGGATTTCCTACGTTAAGCAAAATATAGAATAGAAAAATCGCTTCCTTTACGTGTTTACGAATCGATTTTAATTTGGTTATTTATACTGTTCATTATAATTCTTTTACCATCAACACATGTGGTATACCATCTTCCATAAAGATATCCGAAGAAGTTTTATAGCCTAGATTCTTATAAAATCCCTCTGCTTGTGTTTGCCCGTGCAATTTAACTTTAAACACTTCTTTTTCTTTTGCTATATTTTCTAATGCCTTTATGATATTTTTGCCAAAACCCATTTTGCGATAAGATTTTAAGATACAGATTCGTTCTATTTTACCTACTCCATTGACAAAACGTAGTCTTCCTGTACCAACAGGTTCATCGTTGTAATACATTAAGATGTGTTCACATTTTTCATTAACTGTATCAAACTCATCAAATTCATCTTCAAGCGGTACCTCTTGTTCTTTTACGAATACCTCTTTTCTAATATGAAAGGCTTTTTGTAGATCATTTTCATTTGTAATTTTCTTTAACGCCATTTGCCTTCAGACCTTTCTGAAATTATTTTCTAATCAGTTACAATTAAATGATTATTGTTTTGGGTTAATTTTATTGCAAATGCAACAAAAATGAGCTAAATTTAATATATGATATTTTTGTTGTATTTGCAACAATAAATGCACTAGGGAGGGGAGGTAAGTATGAAGGATATTCTTCGTGAAATTGGGATGATAGCTAGGGCATTAGATTCGATAAGTAATATTGAATTTAAAGAATATGACCTTACAAAAGGGCAGTATTTGTATCTTGTCCGAATATATGAAAATCCAGGTATCATTCAAGAAAAGTTAGCTGAGATGACAAAAGTAGACCGAACAACAGCAGCTCGTGCGATAAAAAAGCTTGAAATAAATGGCTTTATTGAAAAGAAAGAAGATAAACATAACAAAAAAATAAAAAAACTCTTTCCAACAGAAAAAGCGAAAAAAGTTTATCCTTTTATTAAAAGAGAAAATGATTATTCAAACAGTGTCGCTTTAGAGGGATTCTCTGAAAGAGAAGTAGAAAACCTTTTCAACCTGCTTCAAAGAGTAAGGAAAAATACGGAAAAAGACTGGGAGTTTGTAAAAAAGGGTAACAAAAGAGATTATTGATGCTAGAAAGGAGCTAGGCATTATCATGACTGTAAAAATAAAAGAGTGTAACCTTGAAGATTTACAGATACTCCAAGAAATTAGTGTTGAAACATTCAATGATACTTTTAAAGAACAGAATACAGCTGAAAGTATGAAAGCTTATATAGAAAGAGCATTTAACTTAAAACAGTTAGAAAAGGAATTGTCCAATATCTCATCGGAATTCTTTTTTGTTTATGTAAATAATGAAATCGCTGGATATATAAAACTCAATATTAATGATGCTCAGTCTGAGGAAATGGGTGAGGAAGCACTTGAAATTGAGAGAGTTTATATAAAGAGCAGACATCAAAAACATGGGCTGGGTAAATATCTGCTAAATGTAGCAATTAAAATTGCAATGAAACGAAATAAAAAGAAAATCTGGCTAGGCGTATGGGAAAAAAATGAAAATGCAATTGCTTTTTATAAGAAAATGGGGTTTGCTCAAACTGGAGCTCGCTCTTTTTATATGGGTGACGAAGAACAAATAGACTTTATTATGACTAAAACACTTACATAACTTTTTTGAGAGGTGGATTATAATGTATATTCCTTCACAATTTAAAATTGCAGATGAAGCAATGATTTACGACATTATTAAAGAACATAGTTTCGCAACCCTTTTTTCTGAGCACAATGGAATGCCATTTGCAACTCATTTACCATTAATTTTGAATAAGGAGAATACATACTTATATGGACACTTAGCTCGTCCAAACCCCCAGTGGAAAGATATTGAAAACCAAACGGTTTTAGCTGTTTTCCATGGTCCTCATTGTTATATCTCTCCATCTTGGTATGAGACGAATCAAGCAGTACCGACATGGAATTACGTGTCAGTTCATGTTTATGGTGAAGTCGAACTTTTAGAGGACGAAAATGAGTTAATGCATTCTTTACAAGAAATGGTATTTAAATATGAAACTTCTGATAGTTCATACACAATGCAGGATGTAGATGCTGAGCTTCTCGCAGGTATGAACAAAGGCGTACAAAGTTTCAAAATAAAAATTAATAAGGTAGAAGGAACAGCTAAATTAAGTCAAAACCATTCATTACAGCGACAAGAGCTAGTTATTAAACAGCTAGAACAAATTTCAAATTCAGATGAACAACAAATTTCCTCATTAATGAAGGCAAATTTTAAAAAGTAATTGTTTAATGGAGCTTTAGTGTAGGGACTGTTGCAATGGCAGTTCCTACTGTTGTTGAAGAATTCAGGTTAATTCAAAAAGGTATAGTAAAAAACGAACTAATTCGAAAAAGAATCAGTTCGTTTTATTTGTTTATTACTCATAAACGTATTAAATGCAACAGGTTTTAATGGTGTCAACTTCCGTATCTTCTTTCGTAAAGAAAAATTCCCATTCATGTCCATCTGGGTCAGTAATCCAAAACTTATCCTGTCTCGCATAGCAGCACGTAGTATCGTTCTCATCTCGTGAGAAGAACCCCTGCATATCAAGTCTATCTTTTTGCTTTTTTAATTCTTCGGTGCTAGCAACTTGAAAGCCAAAATGATTGATATGATTTCCCTCCACACGTTCTACTGGTCGCAAAGTGAAATTTAAACCTGGATCTTCTAATAAAAATTTTGCATAATCTTGTTTTACCTTTACAGGTGTTGAACCAAAGAGCTTCGAATAAAAGGAAATTGACTCTGCTAAGTTCGTGACATTTAAACCAATATGAATATTCATTCTTCTAATTCCTCCTATATATTTATATATCAACTTTTTTTGATGCGTTCATCAAAAAAATAACTAACAAGTAGGGCGAAAGAGACAACACAATTCGGGTGACAATAAATGATTAACCTGAATTTGATTTAGCTCATAATAATTCCATTTCCCTTTCTTTTCTTGTTTAATAAGATCGACATCCATTAATATTTTTAAATGATAAGATAGTTTAGATTGGGGCAGCTCCATAATATCGCAAAGATCACATACACAAACTTGCCCACGAGTACATAATTCATTCATTAGTTTTAATCGTTTTGGGTCAGACAAAGCTTTAAAAGCATTTGCATAACGTTCAAATGTATCTTCATTCGCATCAATGGTTTGCATTTATTTCATCCCTTTATATATCAAAATTTCTTGATGTATAAACTATACGATATTTTTTTATGTTCTGCAAGTATCACATCAAAAAAAATTGATGCGTAGATAGCTAAATAGAGGCTATTGCTATCTGTACACGAGACAGAAGAGTTGAAGAAGAGTGAAACTTTTATTGTACATTTTCGTATGTATTAAGTAACAAAGTTTTTATTAGGAGTGGTTTAACATGTTTGATATTATACTATTTTTTATTATAGCCTTTGCTGGGGGGATTATAGCCCTTGTTGGGTTTATAACGATTATAGGTAGGAGAATTTCAGAACCTAAGAGAGAACTTCAACAAAAAGTTGATAAGCTTGAAAATGAGGTCAGACAACTGAAAAATAAAAAATAAATTCATCTAACGGAAGCAATAGTTAGGGACTGTTGGTTTAAGAAGTGGGTGTTGATTTATATTTACAAAACTCAATCGGACAAGAGAGCCGTTATTTGTGAACAAAGAGGTATATTAAAAGGGGTAACGGACATTAGATTCGTTATATACTTACAATAGGACCGAGTTTAGTAGATTTTCATGAAATAGCGTACTTCAAGTCCAATAGATCGAAAGAATAGAACTAATTAGTAAAATAAGGTCTCCTGTGTCCGTCAAGTTGTTTATAGAACCTGCTTTTTTAATATAACGTCAAAACTCTAGCTACTAAAAAACATCATTACTGTACCTATTATGGAAAGGGCAATTACATGATAGCCTACACTAATTATGTATAGAGCTAAAGTATTCTTAGTGTTTGTACCGAGTCCAAAAATAAAGTCTTTTGCATATGCAAGTGCTACTATAATCCCTACCATTCCACCTACCAAAGTACCTTCTAGAAATGTTTCTGTGGTATGTCAACACTAAACTGGACAAATAATTAAAGGTGTACTGACTTGAATTCGATAGGTGTAACATAATCTAGTGAACCATGGATACGAACATGGTTATACCAATGAACATAATCAAAAAGTTCAAGGTCAAGTTCGGGTTGGTTAGAGAATACTCTACCATTCACAAACTCAGTTTTAATAACTTTAAAGGTTGCCTCCGCTACAGCGTTGTCATAGGGGGTTCCTTTGTTGCTTAAAGAACGTTCAATTCCAAAGGTTTTTAGTGCTTCATCAATAAGTTTGTTCTTAAATTCACTGCCCCGATCCGTGTGAAATAATTCAAGACGATGAAGGTTGTATGGAACTTTTGCGAAGGCACGCTGAACTAAGGCTGCGTCTTTTTGAGGACCAGCACTATATCCAATAATTTCACGGTTATATAAATCTACTAAAATACAGATGTAATGCCACTTTTGCTGAACTCGAACGTAAGTCAAGTCACTCACTACGACTTTGAGTTCTTTTTCTTGGTTAAATTCTCGATTTAAGGCATTGCCGATAGGAGATTCATTACACTTTGTTTTCGATGGTTTAAACTGAGCCACTGTGTATTTGGATACCAGTCCTTGTTCCTTCATAATCCGACTAATACGCCGACGAGAGACTTGCAACCCTTGCTTTTCTAGTTCTTTCTTTAATTTACGTTGTCCATAAATTTGGCGGCTTCTATTGAAAAGGTCAACGATGAGCTTCGTTACCTCTTCGTCAGGGTTCTCTCGTTTCTTTGCTTCATAATAATACGTACTTCGAGGAAGTTGTAGGACGTTACACATTGCTGATACCGAGTATTTGTGAAGGTTATTACGGATCACATCTACTTTCGTCCCATGATCAGCGCGGCTTGCTTTAAAATGTCATTTTCCATAGCGAGGCGTTGGTTTTCTTTTCGAAGTCGAAGTAGTTCTTCTTGTTCTGGCGTTCGATTGTCCTTTTCTTCAAAGGAACCACTTGCCTGGTTTTGTTGAACCCATTTGTCAAAGGAAGAAGCCGTCAATTCGTATTCTTTAATAATTTCCGAACGAGGTTTACCAGAAGCATATAATTGGACGATTTGTTCTTTGAATTCTTTCGTAAATGATCGGCGCTTACGTTTTGTCATAGTCTCGTCTCCTTCGAGTAATTTGACTCAAGTGTATAGCACCTTAACAAACCTGTCCAACTTAGTGTAGCCTATCCACTGCTTGAGTTAGGTGAAGTACACTATATAAAAGGACTGTGGTTAGGACCGTTACTATCGTCAGGAGTCCAAATTTAGGTTGTTCAGGTTTAATATCCAACAATTCTACCCAACGATTTCCGAATAATAAAGGCGAATAATATATCATCCCAATAACCATGTATAAAATTACTCCAATTATGATTGGTAATATCACTTTAATTCCTACTTTCCTTTAAGTTTTTTTAAAATGTTCTATTCATATCTAATATTGCTACTATCCATGAAAAATATTTTACCACTAAAGTAATGAAATGAGAATCTGGTTAAGTCAGTTCTTTTCTGAAATCTTTCTTATAAAGAGCAAGTGCTTATTGTACTAAACGAGTTAAATTGAAAAAAAAAAAAGTAATAGAGAGGAAATGAAACTTGTGAAGGATTAAATTTTGCTATTAGACATTTGACCTGTTTTGTTATAGACAGAAAAAGAATAGTAAAAGCCTGTTATCATGATTACTTGGTAATCTAAGATACAGGCTTTTTTAGTTTATCTACCATTTTTAGATAATAAGTATCAATCTCAAACTTTATCAAGCTTGCGAATAAGTTTTGGTAAAATTTTAAATGGGACAGGCGCTGCAGTCACCTGACTTACAGTTCCAGCAAAAATGAGGTCTAGTTTTTTACAATAAAATAGCCACGAGCCAACAACACCTGTATGTCCTATTAATTCTGGCATTGGGAAGAGCGTCGAAAAAAATCGAGGCATTTTGAATTTCATCATCCCAAGTCCATACTGTATGGGCCAGCCAGGTGCTATCGGACTGATGGAAAATCCAAATGTTTGCCACTGACCAAGCATTAAATCTAACGTTTCTGGTTTATCAAACACTTTACCATTCAGTAGAGCCCTCATAAACTCGATTAAATCTTTAACTGTGCTATTAAGGTCGCCGAAAGCTCGCATCGCCTGTGGTTTGTTGTCAAATGGTGTGTCTTGCATCCAAACCGTTGCAACTGGTCCTACCGATTCAAGTGGTTTCGTACCTGGATGAAATGTGTTTACTAAATTCAATGGCTCAAAAAGCATTTCTCTAAAAGCATCTTCTATGGATTTATTCGTTACTGTTTCAATGATGGCAATTAGCAGTTGAAAGTTGGTATCTGAATAACGTATTCGGTATTTCTTAGTACTTAAGGTTTCAGGCGGAAAAAGGGGAGCATTCACCTTTCGTACAATTTGAAGTGAGTCTTCAATAGACCAGGACATGTCGTTTTCTTCCATTACCTTATCAATTAAAGTTTTCTCACCTTTTTTCTTTACCTCGAGATAGTCTGGAATTCCAGAAGAATGGCTTAGTAGGTGTCTTATTGTTAACTGGTCATAATAATCTAGGCCATTTATGACATGTACCCCTTTTAGCAGATCTTCAGGGAGGTGCTTGATAACTAAGTCATCAATGTTCAGCATATCTGATTCGTGTAGTTTGAGTATGGTTGAAGCAATGTACATTTTTGTTACACTGGCAATCCAAAAGGGCGTATCGACTTCCATAGGTGTTCCATCAGGGTCGGCAATACCTTTAGCGCCGCTCCAGCTAAATGAACCGTCCCTGCTCTCCACAGCCATAATTGCATGCCTGACGCCTTTAGTGCTAATTAGCTGTTCCAAGTGCTCTTGTAGCAACTTAATTTGAATTTGATCTGACGTAATTCCTATTTCTAACACCTCCATTATAGTAAGATTGGTCTTGACAACGCTAGCTTAAAGCAATGAAATGAAATCCTCTTTGAATGCCATGAAGTACTTTATACGAATGAATAGAGTGTTGTTCGTAAATAAGCTAAAACAAACTGCAGCAAAGTGGGCTGAATTTTGGGAAAAAAGAGACTAAGATTGTTAATCTTAGACAAAGAAGTTGATTGGATAAACTTGATAAAAAATCTTAGAAATTGTACCTTTTATCAAATATTATGGATGTATGATAACTGAAGTTCCGATTGGAACAATACTTGCTAATTCCTCTACATCTCTATTATACATTCGGATACAACCACGTGAAACAGCTTTACCGATCGAACTAGGATCATTTGTTCCATGAATGCCATAGTGTTGTTTAGATAAACTCATCCACATTGTACCAAATGGCCCTCCAGGGTTGGGTGCTTTGTTAATAATAATAAAATTTCCTATTGGTGTTTCATGGAGTATTCTTCCAACGGCAATGGGATATTGTTTTTGTTCTACACCATCTTTTAGTAATTTTAGGTGACGCATATTAACTGACACAATAATTTGGTATGGAATGGTATTAGGTGAGGGAAAGCCTGGAATGACAATTGATTGAGTAGGATAAATGAGATTTGGGTTAATAGATGGATTAGCAAGAATTATTTCTGATAGGGGTGTACGATAATCAATTGATATCTGAGTCAAAGTTTCACCAGGTTTAACAATATGAATCAGGATAAACACCTCCACTATATAAACAGTATTTTCATCGTTCCAAATGAAGCTATTATTGGAATCCAAAAGGGTTTACTCACAATTCAACCTCCCATTCAATTGTTCAAATAATGCCTCGGTTTGAAACCTTTTATTAATTATCCTCGTTTTCCTATATATACTTCATCTTCAACGTTATTTATACATATTTTATCTTTCAAATGAAAATCACTCCCCTTTTTAATTTTTTCCTTTCATTTCCTTTCCTTTTTGTACAAAAAAGGAGTAGTAGCATCGATAAGTTAAGTTATTTCATTCAAGGACTTGTTGCTTTAATACCCAAAAGTACCCCTAACATTAAAAAAAATACAACAAAAGTAAATAAGTTACTAAAAAACTCTTTATTTAATGGCTATTTTTGGTTAATATGTAACTTGTGTTATTTTTTATTGTTATTAAGCGAATAGGAGATATTCTATGACTAATCAAAAAGTTGTAATAATTAAATTGGAAAATACGATACACTCTTTACGTAATAGAATGATCTCTACCGGAATGAAAAAGGGATTAACTCACCCAGAAACTATTAAGTATAGTCGGCAGTTGGATGAGTATTTAAATAAATATGATAGAATCAAATCACTTAAGGTCAAAGTTTAGCAATATGTTTTTGAATCTTTTTACAGTTGCGACGTTAACTTCAATAACAATAAATCATAGAGAATATTTACTTGTCATCCTGAATTTCAAAGACTAATTTTTCTTTTTTTACATTTCCATCTTCTACCCAAGTAACCTCAGTTATCCACTTTTGACCTATTTCATAACCACCGAGGATGCGTGTATCATAAAGCACCATATTCATTGGTTTTTCTATGTTTGGTAAGAAATCTCCCTCGGAAGAAATTGAAGCATGTTCGCTATTATTCCACTCTAAAATATGGTTGTATTGAACTTTTTGATTAGTGTTGTTTTCTTTTCCTGTATAGGCATATATTATTTCTAACTCAAAATTATTTTCAGGAGGCGGAGGCAATGTAACAGCCATTTCAGCTTTCCAATTTTCAGATATAGCATCGAAATACGTTATCTCATTTTCATCTCCATTACCACATGCTGTTAAGCAAGCCAACACAAATAAAAACCCTAATATTTAGACTGACCTAGTCATTTGAGACAGTAATAAAACACCTTCTTAGGCTGCCATATTACCAAATTCTTTTGGTGTGTGGTAGCCTAACTTCTCTTGGATACGCTCTTCATTATAATACCTCATAAATTCGTCTACACGCTCTTTAACTTCTTCTAAAGATAACGAATTAAATTTAACATACTGAAATTCCTCTGATTTTAGGTTAGAGTGAAAAGATTCTATTACTGCATTGTCCCAACAGTTTCCCCTACGTGACATACTACTCACTAAATTCTTCTCTTTTATTAGGTTTTGATAAGCATAGGAAGTATAGACAGTTCCTTGATCTGAATGAATGATAACCCCTTTTGGGTTTCCTCTTTTTTGTAATGCTTCATTCAATGTATCGACAACTAAAGGGATTTGTTGGTGAGTATAGATCTTGTAAGCGACGATTTGGTTATTAAATAAATCCATTATTGTTGATAAATACAGAGTGTTTGGACCATATTGAATGTAGGTAATATCGGTTACCCATTTTTGGTTAGGTTTGATTGCATAAAACTCTCGTTGTAATAAGTTCGGAGCCACAATCACAGATTCTCCTTGAGATTTCCACTTCCTCTTCTGCTTTACTCTGCATTGCAAGTGATACTTCTGCATGATCCGTTGAACTGTATTACGGTTTAACTTTATATGGTACTTACGCTTTAACAGCTCTTTAATTTTACGATGCCCATAGCGATATTTCGTTTCTTCGCAAAGGGAAATAATCGTTTCCTCCTCCACGGACAATTTGATTGATTGTGAAGAAGCCCAGCGGTAATAAGTAGCTCTTGGAACATTTAAAGCTAATAAGATGGCTGAAACAGTATATTTTTTGCGTAATGTATCTACTAGTTGGAGGACTATTTCTTTTTCAACTCCTTTTCGATCTCCAAATACTTTTTTAAGATTTCATTCTCTTGTTTTAAATGCATCATTTGTCGTTCTTTTCTTTCTTCATCATTTTGATTGTCAGGCCCATGACCATACGAATACTGTTTGCCTATCGGCTGATCGAATCTATGAACCTGATTTTCACGATACCATTTCATCCATGTTTTAATTTGAGAGACATTTTTAACTCCATACTTCTCCATGATTTCTCTATTTGTGAATTGCCCACTCATCTTATCTTTAACAACTGCCCATTTCACTTCATTTGAATATACGTTTTTGCCCATGCAAAAAACACCTCCGAATAGTACTTTTTTTAAGTGTACCATTTCGAAGGTGTTTTATAGTGTCCCAATAATTTAGGTTAGTCTAATTCTTTTAATCAAAATACCACCCTTTCTAGAATCTAATGTTATTATAAAACTGTTTTCTCTCCCTAATTTTAACATTAAACCTCATAGTTCTTTGATAATTTTGAAATAAAATAAACTAAGTTTTATTAACTGTCTAACCAGATGAAGTGGCAACAAAGGAACTATTAAAATTTAAGGGTAATGTATTAGATTTCTATGGTATATTTATATCGTGTGCAGTTATATAGGAGGCAAATAAATTTGAGAAAAATGATTAAGTTTATGTTCTTTGCACTTTTGGTAGTGCTTTTCTTGAGTGGATGTAATTCAAATGATACAAATACAACTAGCGATATTTTTCGATTTAAAGATTCGTTCGTAGGTGATAACAGTGCAGTGGGCAACATTGCTAATCAATTACCGGGCGGAGAGCATATGATAGGTTTTGAACTAAAAACAAATGAAGAACCTTACGGAATAATTTTGAATTATGATTGGGTGGACTCAGAACAAAATTATAAAGAAACAGCGATATACAATGCTACATTTTTATTTGCATTGATACAAAATGTTGACTGGATTACATTTAATTTTGAAATTGGTGAGTATACTCTCACAAGAGAAAATCTACAAGACTGGTACGGAATGGAATTAAGAGACATCAATAACGAAGAAGAACTAGGAGCACTTATACAAGAATATATAGAAGATGAAAACAAAGTTAATCAGTTATTAAAGTAAATGGGGCATTACTGCAGGAAAGAATCAATGTTTTTTATTTTTAAAGTATCTTAGTCTTGTAAAATAAAAAAATAGGGAGGCAATCAAAATGAAGGTTTTAAGGTTCGTTCTTTTAAGCTTAGCACTATTTTGTATTTTTAATTTAAGTGTCAATCATGCTCATGCATATAGTGACGTTTCAATCTACATAGAAAATGGAGATAAACAATATTACAACAATGAGGGTGTAATTCAAAACGGCACGACATTAGTCCCGTTACGAGGAATCTTTGAATCGTTAGGTGCAACGGTTCAATGGAACCAAAAAGATAAAACCATTGAAGCTACAAAAGGTAACACAACGGTTTGGTTGAAAATAGGATCCAAGACAGCAAAAGTAAATGGAAAGGCAGTCACGATTGCTGTTCCGCCTCAAGTGAGGGAAGGGCGCACGCTTGTTCCTCTTCGTTTTATAAGTCAATCGTTAGGGGAAACAGTTCATTGGGATAACGCGACAAGAACTGTTTCCATAGGAGGAGATGGAACTGGAAGCATACAACCTTCAGCATGGTTAGGTCAATATTATAACTCTGGGTACTCTGGGAGTGGTATGTCTACAGCATTATATGTCTATCAAAAAACACCTGAGTCGATATCATTTGTTTCTCAAACGGGTTACCGCTATGATCCAACTGGTGGTCAGTTAGCTGGTTATCAAATGCCATGGGAATTTAATGATTATTATGGAGAAGCTAAATTAACTTCTAACAATACGGCATCTTATAGTAGTAGAAGTTGTAAAGCTACATTCGAAATAGTAGATGAATCGATTCGTGTTCACGAGATATCAGAAGAAGGAAGTTGTCATTTCACTGGGTTAGGTATATATTTTGGAGGCGATTATTCAGCATATAGAAAATAGAAATTTATATAAGAGAGTGGTCTATTGTGACTACTCTCTTATTTTGTGATGCCTGTTATGAACTATTAGGTGAGAATTAATACAAAATAGATCAATTATGGTAAAATAGTAGTGGAAGAAAGATGAATAGGAGGAAAAATGATGTTTAAAAGACTACTTTTTATTTTACCAGTATTTATATTGACTATGTTTCTTGTAAATAACGAGGGTGCGGAAGCTAGAACTGTAGTTACTATTGAAGGTGGAACAATGGTTGAAAATAGGACTCTTGTACCTCTTCGTAGTATCTTTGAAGAGTTAGGTGCAAATGTACATTGGGATGCAGCGACGAAAAAAATTACAGCGACGAAAGGAAGTACAAAAGTCATTTTAACTGTTAACTCAAGACACACTAGCGTTAATGGTAAAGCGGTTGTCATTGATGTTCCCGCGCAAGTACAAAAAGGACGTACATTAGTACCATTGCGTTTTGTAAGTGAAGCAATGGGGGCTTCTGTTGATTGGGATTCACAGCTTTATATGGCAACAATTTCTTCAAAAGAGAAAGACATTTTTGTTTTTTTACCAAAGAAATCATCAACAAATGAACAAAAGGCGCTAAATCTTGTGAAAGAGTACTTTGACTACGACCAGGGTTTATCGTATTCAGTTGAAAACCTTCACCGTGGACAATTTTATCTTGTAGAAGCTAGAGCTGATTTTGGAAGTGGACTTTTATCATTAGTGGATGCATTCATTATCGTCCCGGAAATGTATTCTAATGGATTATACATACAAGACATATTATCTGAAGATGGGCCTGATTACTTCTGGGGTATTGTCGAAGTAATTCGTAGTGGGAACTTTGGATAACAGTCTTATAGAATAACTAATTTAATAGTCTTAATAATTAAGTATGGTTGTTGAGGTATTGTACTCAACAGCCATACTTTTTCCTTATATAGTTTTTTTTACTAGCCATAGGTACTAATTTGGTCTTGATATTTTGAATTAGTACCGATGTAAAGGTCCTTGGTTATTTACTATTACTTACTTTTCATCCAACGTTGAGCAGTAATTTTTTGAGATGTAGGTATAAAGGTGTGACAAATTTCGACATGACCTTTTTGCTTTAAAACTTCTGACTATTTGAGTGTTTTTAATTTAATGTGCCTTTCTCATTTGAATCAATGTATAATATGAAAGGGCAAATTACATACAAGAGTTTATGAGGAGGATCCTAAGGTGATGGGATGGATGTTAGCAATAGTGTTTGGAGCAGCGATAGTGTTATTCATTTTGTCTTTTATTTATACAAAGAAAGCATCAAATGAAGAGTTACGCGCTGTTGAGCAGTTTTCACTTACGATTTTAAATGATATGAACAAGCTTCAAGAACATGTGCGAAATGTTGAGCTTGATACTGAAATTATGGCGAAAGAAGCTGGGTTAGAAGTGGGTTCTACAGAGAAGCGTCGTATTTTACGAGACATGCTTGATATGTATAGAAGAGGTTATTCATTTGAGAGTATTGCTGAAAAAAAGAAGCTGCCAGAGGCTGAAGTAAAGCATAGGCTTGCCCCTTATATGAATGTAGAAGGTGTAAGGAGAAAAGTAGCCAATGATAGCTAATTCAATGCGCAGTTTTGCAGGTGGTCTCGTTGTTGCAGGTAGTTTATTAGGATCGGTCTATTTTTTTGGTTCAAGTGATTCCGCGAGCACTCAGGTGGTTGAGCGATTGTCGTTAGAAGAAATGAAGCAGTTAGTAGCTGAGGAAGGTTATCTAATCCATTCAGAAGAAGAGTGGCAAACGCAACTTGATGAAGCGAAAGAAATTGTGACAGAGGTAGTTGAAGTTGAAGCCGAAGTTAATAATGAACAGGTGGATGAAAAGATAATCTATCGCACCATTTTAACGGTATCACCTGGCATGACAAGTATTGATGTTGGTGAGGCACTAGTTGCAGCAAACATCATTGATCGTGCTATGGTACTTGTTAACGAAGTGGAGAAAAGGGGCTTAGCAAACAACCTACGTCCTGGAAGTTACGAAGTAGAAAGTGAAATGTCACTTGATATGGTTATTGAAAAGATTTTTAAATAGGTGAATGTTAGTATTTGAAATAATATAAGTCTAACGTAGAGTTACCAAGAGTAAGTAATGGCTTCACACATTCTAAGCCCGGTATGAGAAAACTCATAGCAGGCTTTTTCGCTTTTTCAGTGGACATTATATAGGCGGGGTGTCTTGTTGTTTGTCTTGCATTGAACAGGCTCTGGGGTTAAGTCTCAGTGTTTTAGCTAAATAGGTCATGAAGAAGTCTTTAATTACAGCTTCTTTACTTAATTCTACTTGTACCATTTCTTTTATGCGTTCGAGATGTTTTTTTTCGCTCCATTCTTTTTCATCTTTTCCGTAGTATTTGTTTACCTGTCCAAAAAAGAGGTGAGGAAATAGAAGGTCGGCAACTAACACTTTATATTGTTCGTTTGATAATGGACTTACTTTCTGGTAGAAGGTCATCACCTCAATCATAAGTGCGAGGTCCCAGCTTGGTTGCTTTTTCATCACTTTATTTAATAGTTTCCTAATATCTCTAATCGGAAGGTCAATTGTCAAGGAGTCCATATCAAATACATTTAGATGTCCGTTTTTATCGATTGCTAGATTACCAGCGGCAAAGTCTTGATGACAAATTGTGTTCTTTACTTTTGTATCTTCAACCCATGAGTCGTAACAGGATTCATGTAACATCAACATAGCCGCTTTACACTGATTTAGAAAAGTATCCACATGAAGGAGAAATTGTTGATCAAATTTATTTTTGATTGGCGCATTTTGACGTTCTTGCTTCCATTTTTCTAACAAATTATATCGTCTTTGAAAATCTTCTTTCCATCCACCTAGTAGATAGGAAGGCTTCATATTCTCTGAGATTACAATTCCTGATGATGCTTTGTGAAAGGTAGCTAATCCACGTACAATTTTTTCTAACTCTTTTTTCTTTTTATAAGCTGGCTTCTTACCTTTAATGGCTTCAAATAAAACATAGAAGTCATCATCTACTAAGACATAACCCTCTCCATTACTTGTATTTATAACTCCCGGTGTAAGGACTCCATTCGAATTTAAATGGTCAATTGTACGGATCATAAATGCAAGTCTACCTTCATGTATAGGAACCTTTTTCAAAATATAGTCTCCTGATGAAGTGATAATAGACCATACGGCTTTTTTCCCCTTATCAGACAGTAAGGATACTTTTTTAACTTTTAGTGAGTAATGTGACATTACCTTCTTTGGAATATCCATTGATAAACTCCTTTCTTTTTTATTAATATATGAAAGAAATTAATAAGTTGATTGGATTCAGTGGAGATCTGAAAAGCCTAGCAAATGACTCTTAGAGTAAGATAAGTAGTCCAATAAAGGGAGAAAATTGACAAAAGACTACCCAAATTTAACAGTTACTAATATTTATCATAAATTAAAATGAAAAGAGCTAAATGAAATTCATAAAAGTATCTATTGAATCGTATCTATTTTGATTGCAATGTCATATTTTATTAATAATCAATTAGTATTTTCCAGCGATAACAAGTGATAAATGTATAATTTATTGTTTCAAATATCGTAGTGTTCAAGTATCATGTGTACTAGTAACTAGCAATAAGGAGGCTTAAATGTGAAACGAATTCAGGAAGATAAACTTTTTATGAACGCTTTTCATTTTTCCTCTATTGGAATGGCGATTGTGTCTACAAAGGGAAAATGGTTAAAAGTAAATAAATCTTTATGCAGAATTTTAGGATACTCAGAGGCGGAGCTTGTACAAATGACTTTTCAGGATTTAACCTATTCTGAGGATTTGGAATTAGACCTTACTAATGTCAATAGGATGTTAGAAGGTGAGATAGATTGTTATCAAATGGAAAAACGTTACATTCATAAACAAAACAAGATAGTATGGGTGTTATTAAGTGTTTCTCTGGTTAAAGATGAGAAGAAAAATCCATTATATTTTATATCGCAAATCGAAGACATAACAGAGCGCAAAGATTTAATAGAGAAATTAGAGAAAAGTGAAGCAAAATATCGAAGTTGGATTCAGTATTCACCAGAGCCAATGGTTATTCATTCTGAAGGAAAAGTTGAATATATAAATGAGGCAGGGGTTAATTCAATTGGTGCGAGGGACTACAAGGAATTAATGGGAAAAAATATTATGGGTATTATCCACCCTGATTATTTAGAATTAGTTACTCAACGCATGAAAGAATCAACCATGGCAAATAAACAATTAGAGCCGTATGAAATCAAAATAATTGCTTTAAATGGGAAAACATTAGATGTTAGAATCTCTTCAATTCCTATTGACTATCAAGGGAAACATGCCTATCAGGTTATTTTCTCAAATATAACACAACAAAAAGAGATGGAAGCAGCCATTAGAAAAAATGAAGCTCAATATAAATCATTAATTGAACAAAACCCTGATGCAGTTCTTGCGATTGATTCTGAAGGAAGACTTATCCAAACTAATAAGAACTGTACAAGAATAACTGGATATACGGAAGAAGAGCTGTTAATCAGTACATTTCATTCATTAATCGTAGAAGAAGATCTAGAAAAATCTGTAATTTCTTTTAGTAAAGTATTACAAGGAGATACAGAGACAATTGATGTTACAATCAATAAAAAACACGGGGATAAAGCCATCCTAAATGTAACGTCAGTTCCAATTTATATTGACCAAACGATTACAGGTGTTTATACGGTCGCAAAGGATATTACAGAACAAAGGCGAATTGAAAAGGAATTACAAGTAAGTAATGAGAGATTCAAAGCTATCTTTGACAAATCGGGTATCGGAATCATATTACGAAATGGTACTGGTGAGATATTAGAAGTCAATCCAACTTATTTAAACATGCTTGGATACAGTAAAGAAGAGGTGTGTGATTTAGCTGATAATATTTACCATCCTGATGATGTAGAAGAAGAAAAGAGATTATTTACAGAGCTAGTTGAAGGCAAGCGTACCTCTTATCAATTAGAAAAGCGTTATATACGTAAGGATGGAAAACTACTTTATGCAAATGTTACCGTAAACGCTTTAACAGGCTTAGAAGAAGGCAGTATTTTTGCTATAGGGATGGTTCATGATATAACGGACCGTAAGCATAGTGAGAAATTAATGATAGAAAGTGAAGAGCGTTATCGAAGTGTAGTAGAACTTTATCCAGAAGGTTTGTTTGTTCATGGGAAAGAAGACCTTAAATTTATAAACGAAAGAACTGTTGAGTTAATTGGTGCTGCTAATATGCAGGAAGTTCTTGAACAACCTTTTATCAACTTTATCCACCCTGACCAACAGCAAAATGTTGTGGAATCGATTGATTTAATTTTAAAAGGAAAACTTCCTGTTCCTCTAAAGGACGAGGTAAAATACATCCGTAAAGACGGTAAAGTATTCATAGGCGAACTTACAGTTACCAAAATTAAATATGATGAAGAGACATGTATTTTAGGTGTTATAAGAGACATAACAAAACAAAAAGCAATAAATGAAAAGCTTGAAGAACTATCTAGGATAGATGGCTTGACCGCTATTGCGAACCGTCGAAGCTTTGATGAAGAGCTAGCAAAAGAATGGAAACGAGCCTCAATTAATTCTACTCCACTTTCTTTAATTATGTTAGATATCGACCATTTTAAAGCATACAACGATACTTATGGTCATAGTGGTGGTGATGAATGTTTGAAAACCATCGCACAGACATTAAAGAATTCTATTAAGTTTCATAGTGACTTTGTGGCGCGATATGGTGGTGAAGAATTTTCAGTTATTCTACCTGAAACAAGTCAAGAAGAAGCTAAGGCTGCTGCTAATCGACTACGTTCCATTATTGAGGAACTAAGTATTCCTCATATCGGATCGAAAGTAAGCCAGTATGTCACCATAAGTTTAGGTGTTTCAACAGTTATTCCAACATCACAAATGCAATCAAAAGAGCTAATTGAAAAAGCAGACAAAGCATTATATTACTCGAAGGGGTCTGGTCGTAATCAAGTAGGGGTTTATATAAATTAGAAACGATTATTAATATAATATTTATAATGTATAAAAAAGTAGTATACGAGGAAGATACTGAAAAAAAAGTAAAGGCGTAACTGTATTTTAATGAAATTATGATGGATACATGGTATTGTAAAGCTTTCATAGATGTTAGGGGGCGTTACTCATTTATCCATATCTACTTATGGTGGCGGTTGTGATTATTTATGCAGGTAATATATTGATCGGAAAAGCGATCAATGATTTACCTCCATTTACGATTGCGATGATTCGGTTTATGATCGCATTTGCTATCCTGTTTCCAATTGGCTTTCATGCTGCGTGGAAAAATAGAGCGACATTTTTAGAACATAAGGTTCCATTTTTGATTATGACTTTATCAGGTGTAGCATTTTTCAATATGTTTATTTACGGTGCCTTACAATATACGAGCGCCTCAAATGTTGCTGTATTGGAAACAGTTATTCCTGTTACAACAATTTTATTAAGTGCTTTCTTTTTAAAGGAAAGGTTGATTCGTATTCAATGGATTGGAATCCTATTATCTTTCATTGGAGCGATTTGGGTTGTGTTAGATGGTCAGTTCTTTCAATTAACGTCAATGGCTTGGAATATTGGTGATGTAATTATGATTGGCGCTATTATCTCATGGGCTGTTTATTCTATTTACGTGAAGCAATACATGCATTTGTTTCCTCCATATGCAGCGATTTTCCTGATGACAGGAATTTCTATGATTGTATTGTTTCCATTTGTTGTGGTAGAGTGGGTTGTCATGGGAATACCTACATTTGATGTCTCAAATCATCTACCTGGTCTATTATATTTTGGGATATTCCCGTCCCTTGTGGCGTTAGTTTTCTATAATCGGGCCGTCGACTTACTCGGACCTTCACAGGCTTCTATCTTTTTAAATTTCCTTCCTGTCTTTACGATGATTGGCGCATACTTATGGTTAAACGAAACAGTCACAGTCGTGCAAGTCGTTGGGGCATTTGTCGTTATGGGCGGTGTACTATTGACTACCCAGGTAAAGAAGAAGGAAGAAAAAGTAGACATACCAGTAGTAAAAGAACATGCATAGTCTTTGATAGTTTTAAAGAGAGGTCATTGAAAAAGTTTTCATTTTTTCAATGGCCTTTATCTTTGGTTTACGAAATTACAAAATACTTAATCTGTGGATAAGGAGCTTATTCTAAGAAGGGCAATGGCTTGGCGCACTACGCGTATTGCGCCAAGAAACCCACTTGTCACTATACTTTAAAACAGGTAGTGGCTCCGCACATTGCTTTAAACAAGTGATCGCTTTGCAGTCTTTATTCTTATATTTTTACCAATATTTATCATAAAAGGCTTGAAACATAAATAAATAGGTAGTAATATCAAAATTAACCAGTGGTCAATAAAGGGGTGTATGTATGTCACCACGTAAGCCAGCATCTCAGGAATTAACTAAGGAAATGATTTTAAAAGAAGCTCGTATTCAGTTTGTAATAAAAGGATACAACCAAGTTTCAGTGCGTAACATTGCGAAGAAGCTAGGCTGTAGTCATGGCTCAATTTATTATCATTTTAAAAATAAAGCAGAATTGTTTTATGCAATAGTTGAAGAAGATTTTAGTGTACTTAATAAACTAGTAGATGAAACAATTCATGGCGATGAAGACGATGAGAAGAAGCTTATAATATTGTTTATACGGTTTATTGAATTTGGTTTAAATCATCAAAATCAATATGAGCTTATGTTTATGGTAAGAAATGACGAGGTAGATAGCTTGTCACAGGAAGCAGCACATCTTAGTTATCAAAAATTCGCTCGTGCTGTCCAATTGTTAGCAAACAACCAACTGGCGATTAAAGATATTTGGTCAGCATTCATATCACTACATGGATTTGTTTCTCACCATTGGGGCTACGTTGATAGTTTCGAAGAGGCAAGAGATGGAGCAATAGCTCATGTGAATTTTATTCTAATAGCATTGTTTCCTACGGATGATACTCTAGATGACTTGTAATTAGTTTAGAGTATCACAAATTTTTATCATTAATTGACCAGTGGTCAGAAAAAGGAGAGAGTATATTTTATGGAAAAAGCGTTAGTTGTTGGGGCATCCGGTGGAATTGGCTATGCATTAGTTTGTGAGTTAGCTAGTAGAGGGGTAGAGGTTGTTGCTTTTGCGAGAAATAAGGAAAAGTTAAAGAAACTGTTCAACAATAAGTCTAATGTTTCAATTTATTCAGGTGATGCACTAAATGAAACGGACTTGATAAAATCATCTGAAGGCGTAGAGGTTATTTTCCATGCGCTTAATTTTCCATATCAAGAATGGGAAGAAAAGCATCCAAAGTGTATTAAAAATATGATTCGAACAGCTAAAGCGCAACAAGCAAAAATCGCTCTTGTCGATAATATTTATGCGTACGGTAAGAATCCAGGTGTATTAGTAACGGAAGAGACAAGAAAAACACCTCACACGAAAAAAGGGAAAATACGTTTAGAAATGGAAAATAGATTGAAAGAAAGTGGAATCCCTAGCCTCATTGTGCATATGCCAGATGTCTATGGTCCGAATGCAGAAAATACAATGCTTCATGAAACTTTAAAAAACGTCATAAGGAATAAAAACTCAAATTTCATTGGTCATATAAACATTGCTAGAGAGTATTTATATACATTCGATGGTGCAAAAGGAATGGTTGAATTAGCTTTCAGAGAAGAAGCATACAACCAAAACTGGAATATACCCTCATCTCACCCAATCACAGGTGACAAACTTTTAGCATTATTACGTGAAGAAATTGGGTACCAAAAATCACTCCGTGTAGTATCAAAATCGATGATTAGGTTCCTAGGAATAGTTTCTCCTTCCATGAAAGAAATGGTTGAGATGATGTATTTAACAGAAGAACCTATTATCCTAAGTGGAGATAAGTATGAAAAAGAAATAACAACATTGCCTCGAACTCCTTATAAACAAGGAATTAAGGAAACGGTAGATTGGATGAAACAATAGTAGAAATCACTTTTTGACGGCTGCGGATGAGGCACTTCTATTTTTCTCTAACCATCAACTTACAAGGTAAAACAAGCAATTGAAGAAACCTATATTGACCAGTCTTTGTAGTATGATTACAGTTACTACTGTTGTATATATATAGAAGGTCCTATTTTTGTAACGAAAGGAAATGTAAGATATCTTTATTCCATACTTATATCGTATATTTGGACAGGAGAACCGTTATTCATGAGCAAAGAGTTATATTAAAAGGGTTAACGGACATTAAGTTCGTTATTTACTTACATTAGCACCAAGTATAGTGAATTTTCATGGAATAGCGTACCTCAAGTCCAATAGTTCGAAAAAATAGGATAAATTAGTAAAATAAGGTCTCCTATGTCCGTCAGCGACAGGAAACTTTGATAATAATGTAGAAACTAAATGAAAAATAAAAGGTGACCAAATATGACTAATTCACTAAATTCATACGTTGAAAAACTTGTGAAAATCTATTCTGAATACAGTGATGATAAATATGCCGAATGGTCTATAAATTATTTAAGAAACCAATTTGAGTTCTTAGGTATTCGAACACCCATTCGTCGAAGAATAACTAAACAATTTATAAAAGAAAATGGATTACCTCAAAAAGAGGAACTAAAGGATGTCATTTTTATGCTTTGGAGTCTTCCAGAGAGAGAATATCAGAAAGCAGCTCTTGATATTCTCCAAATAACAAAAAAAGATTTCATCAGCGAAGATATGTCATGGTTATCAAATTTGATCGTAAAAAAGTCGTGGTGGGATACGGTGGATGTACTTTCCCCTCATATCATGGGTTATATGTTTTCCAATAATAGGGACCTTATACTTGCATTTGCTGATAAATGGATTGAGGAGGACAACATTTGGCTACAGAGATCAGCGATATTGTATCAACTATACTACAAAGATGAAACAGATGAAGAACGCCTATTTCGATATATTTTAAGAAGAGAAAGTAGCGATGAATTTTTCGTACAAAAAGCAATTGGATGGGTATTACGTGAATATGCAAAAACTTTCCCTGAAAACGTAAAATCTTTTGTTGCTAACAATAACTTAAAACCACTTAGTAAACGAGAGGCTTTAAAACATCTCTGAAACATAGTTCTATCATTTAATTCGCATTCTAGAGTTTTTTACATTATTCAGCCTTTGCAATATAAAGATAATTGCAAATGATCCATATTTATTAGATATAGATTATGACACTAGTGTTGCATTAATTAATTTCAAATATTAAAAAGACTCAAAATCTTCAATAATCTCATTTTACGCACAGAAAAAGTCCTTTATAATGGATAAGTCAGGTGGTAACCCGTCCAAATCCACTAAAAAAGGACTCACACTATGGACAAGATTACACGAAAAACTTCATTTGGACAATGGTTTTCACCCATTAACCTTCAATTATTTGAAGAAAACGTGAAAACGTTGAAATTAGATTACTATACAAAAAAGTTAACGACCGAATCATTTCTAAAATTACTTCTTTTTGCACAACTTCAAGAAATCGAAAGTCTTCATGCACTGGGCGATAGTCTTTTTGATGACAAGCTGCAAAAAGAAGTTAACCTAGATTCTATCAGTATCTCTCAGCTATCACGGCGATTAAATAATATGAATCCTGACTTATTTCAAAAGCTTTTCTTAGATCTAGTAGCACAAATTCATGTCAAAACACACCCTACAAAACTGATTATGCCGTTAAAAATCATTGATTCAAGCACATTGCCACTTAATTTGACCCATCATAAATGGGCTAAGTTCCGCAAAACAAAAGCGGGAGTTAAGGTGCATTTGCGTCTTGTGTTTATGGAAAATGGACTTTCCTATCCTGAAAAAGCTGTTATTACAACGGCAAAAGAACACGATCGTGGTCAACTTGAAGTGATGATTGATAACAAAGAATGCATGTATGTGTTTGACCGTGGTTACCTTGATTACGAGCGATTTGATCGCATGACGGATGATGGCTACTTTTTTCTTTCAAGACTACGTAAAAATGCGGTCGTACGCGAAGTTTATGAATTTAAACTACCAGAAGGTTCAGCAGTATTATCAGATCAAATGGTATTGATTGGTACAACTCAAAACCGTAGTGAAAATTACTTTCGCCTATTAAAAGTGAAGGATTCAAAAGGAAATGAGCTTCATTTAATCACTAACCGTTTTGATTTGAGTGCTGAAGAGATTTCTGAGATGTATAAATCACGCTGGGCAATTGAACTGTTTTTCAAATGGATAAAACAGCATCTCAACATTAAAAAGTTCTATGGTCACAGCGAATGGGCGATTCAAAATCAAGTGTTTATTGCACTGATTGTTTTTTGCCTGCATGTTCTCGTTCAAATCGAAACGAATAGCAAGCGAAAAACCTTACAAATTAGCCGTTATTTAAGGGCTGCGCTATGGAAACCAGCGTATATCTGGATTCGAAAAATTGAAGGAAAAGCAGTCCCTTAATAAACAAATTGTCGTCGTTACTTATGCTCAATTGTAAAAAAATCCAAATGGATGGAACCACCTTTGGTTAGGTATTTCCTTTTTTGGCTCTAAGCAGAGAAAACATTAAAACTGAAAATTCCAACAATATTTATGCAACACTAGTGAGATTATGATACAATTATAAAATTACTAAAAAAAGGAGCATATCCATGAAAAAAATTTCACCAGAATCATTTTATAAGAGTATGGAAAATCAAGAGAAAATTCTACTTCTAGATGTACGAGCAGAGGAGAAATATAAAAAGTTTCATATAAAGGGTTCAACAATTGAAAATCTAAACATACCGAAAACGACGATTTTTGATTTAGAACATGATAGTGAAGGTTCTATCAATGATTTGGCAAAAGACAGAGAAGTGATTGTTACTTGTACTACAGGAAACTCAGCGACAAGATGTGCTTCGATTCTATCACAAAGGGATTACAAGGTTTCTGTTTTAGAAGGTGGAATTACTGCCTGGAAAGAGTATTGTAAAGATAGAGAATAGATATAATTAACGATTTCGGAACAGAGGGAGAAAAGTATATGTTGGGTTACTATAGTAAACTTTCTTCGGAAGTATATGATCTAGATAAATATATTGGTCTTTCATTTGGAGATGTGGGATTTTATAGCGAGAGATTAGCTTCGTGTAAGGGCAACGTTCTTGAACCAGGGGTTGGAACGGGTAGAATTCTAATTCCACTGTTAGAGAAAGGCTTGAAAGTGGATGGTTTCGATGTTTCAGAAGAAATGTTAAAAATATGCCGTCACAACTGTGAAAAAAGAGGGTTACACCCAAAACTATTTGAAGGAAAAATGGAATCAGTCTCATTAGATTCAAAATATGAAGCTATTATCGTGCCAACCGGGACATTCCTACTGTTACATAGAAGAGATGATTCTGTTAAAGCATTAAAAAATTTCTATAACCATCTTTCTAATGGAGGTAGACTAATTTTAGATATTTTTTTACAAACGGATGTTTCGATTGAAAAAGCATCAACTAGAACTTGGCAATCTAAAAATGGGGATATTATCACGTTAGAAAATAAAGTAGTCGAAGTAGATTATATTAATCAATACACAATATCTCATAATCGCTACGAAAAGTGGAGTAACGGTGAGCTATTACAAACAGAACTTGAACGATTTCCACTACGTTGGTATGGAATAGAAGAATTCAGAATGATTCTTGAACAGATTGGGTTTGAAGATATTATAATATCAGCGGATTATGAGTACGGACAATACCCAACTAAGTCAAGCCAAGTTATTACCTTTGAAGCTGTTGCTAGGAGATAATATTTCCTTAAATACTCAGCCTTTGAGTTAGATTCATAAGAAGAAAGGGAGGATACCGAATTATGTATTCTCCCTTTCCATTTATTCAATATTTTTGTTGTTTGCTTCTACGTACAAGTAACGCAAGTATAACTGCGGCAATTGCCAAGTAAAATCCAGTAGAAAAACTTTGCTGTGAGCCATACGTCAGGGCAGCAATCACTTCTTCTGCAGTAGGATTTATAATGCCATTGTTTTGTAGATATGTTTGTTGACCATTTTCCATGACAGATATGAACAGTGCCGCACCGATTGCACCGGACACTTGCATTAACGTGTTCATAATCGCAGTACCATGTGGATACAGACTTTTTGGTATCTGATTCAGACCATTTGTTTGGGCAGGCATCATAATCATCGCAACAGCAATCATTAGAATCGCTTGTTGGACAACGACAAACCAAACAGGAATTCCTGGAACGGTATATCGATAAGTAAAGACAATGACCGCAAGAAGAATCGTTCCTGGAATTAGCAATGGTCGAGGTCCAAATCTATCAAACAAACGCCCCATAATTGGAGATAGCGCCCCGTTCAATAATCCCCCCGGTAACAAGACCAATCCAGCTGTTACAGCACTAAATAGTAGTGCGCCTTGCATATAAATCGGCATCACGAGCATCATCGCAAACATTGTCATCATGATGAGCATCACAAGGAGGAGTCCAAGTAAAAACATCGGGTAACGGAACACACGAATGTCTAATAACGGTGATTCAAGTTTTAGTTGACGCCAACTAAACAATGCTAATGAGACAAATCCTATTAGTAGAAATGAAAATACCACTGGATCTGAAAAACTGGCATCACCTTTACCAGCAGCACTAAAACCATAAACGATTCCACCAAATCCGAGTGTTGATAATAGAAAGGAAACAACATCAAGTTTCGGTTTCGAGGTTTCTGAAAGGTTGGTCAAGACTTTCATACCAAACAATAAAGATGCGACCGAAATAGGCGTGATGAAATAAAACAACCAACGCCAAGTGAAATTTTCAACGATAAGTCCTGACACTGTTGGGCCGATCGCAGGGGCAAACATGATAACAAGACCAACCATTCCCATAGCAGCTCCGCGACGTTCAACAGGGATTACAGTAAGGATTATGTTAATCAAGAGTGGGATCATAATCGCAGTACCAACTGCCTGAGTTAAACGTCCAATTAATAGAACCGCAAATACTGGACTTAAACCAGAGATAAGCGTACCAATTGTAAACAACGACATTGCGGTAATAAACAATTGGCGTGTTGTAAAACGTTGCATAAAATATGCAGAGATAGGAATCAATGTACCGATAACAAGCATATATCCAGTAACAAGCCATTGTACGGTGCTTGAAGCAACACCGAAATCAGCCATAATCGCATTTAGGGCAACATTTAAAATCGTTTCACTTAAAATAGCAACAAATGCTCCTGAAAGTAAAACAGCTAAAATCGGGATCGGGTTAACCTCTGGTGTGCTCGTTTCTTTTGCTGCTGCGTTTTCTTCGGCTATAACAGCCATTAGCCTCTCCTCCTATGTAGTAAAATACGACACAGCAACATATCGCTAAATTATACTACCACCATGGATTATGAGACACAACAGTTATGTCTTGACGGGGCTAATATAGAAAAATATTTTAGTTCTGTTGGTATGTCAGTAAGTACAATATCGGCTAATTACTAGGGAGCGAGAGATTGATCTCACTGTCTTTAGAAAATATAACAAAACCCTTTTCACCACCAGTTAAATCATTAATCAAAATAAATGGTGGTATATCAAGATTTTTTTTTAGATAAAATGGAAAAGCTTGATTCTATATGTAATATTTACCTTAAACAAATTAGAGAGTATAATAAAAAATGTGTGAGAAATATTCACAAAATTCTTGATTTTTTGAGGAAGGGGTCTTTTTGTGGAAGTTCAAAAAGAGAGACAGAAAGACGACACAAATCTTGAAATGGTAAGAAGTCTTTCTCACTATATTAATAAAATGAAAGGTACCAATAATCCAATTAAAAGTTTTCCGATAACTGATTCACTAATATCTGCAGGTGGTGGGCTGATAGCTATGGTGATTATTAGCTTAGTTGCTGTATTTTTAGGTCACCCAATGGTGTTAGGTCCAATTGGAGCTAGCTGTTTACTAGTATTTGTAGCCTATGAAGGGCCGTTTTCACAGCCTCGACACGTAATAGGTGGTCACTTACTTTCAACGATAGCTGCTTTAACTATTTGGGATCTATTTGGACGTTCCCATGTAACGATAGGGATTACACTTGCTATTGTAGTATTGCTTATGTTGCTAACAAATATGATGCATCCTCCTGCTGCAGCTAGCGCTATCGTGGCGATTAACACACAAATTGGTTGGAGTTTTCTTTTCACCATTTTCTTATGTGCAATTTTGGCAGTGATCGTTTCGATTTTATATAATAACTTGTTTAAGAACAGGAGTTACCCTCAGAGGTGGATATAAAGGGGTTGTAACAATGATTGAAAATGTGGGCACTTGTTTTCACTGTAAGAAAAATATTTACTGTCTAGATGGATTTTTCAACGGGATGAAGCAGGAAGATGGAAATATCATTTGTTTTGACTGCTATGAGCGAGATTGACATCAGGTAGATCAGCTGACGTATGTCTAGTTTTGGATACCGGATTACTATGAAACTCTTATAGTTTAGCCAAATGGTGTTACTATGCAAAAAACCTTACATATTTTGTAAGATGATAAGGGATAATAAGTTTGTATTTTCAAATACGAATTGCAGAGGTAAGCCGTATGAAACAAAAACAAAAACAAAGTATTCTTTTGCTCTTTATTATATGCTTAAACATTTTTAAAGGAACATGGAGGGAAATCCCACAATACAAAAGAGGGTTATTGTATATTAGTTTTTTAAATTCTATGTACTATTACCTTTGTAAAAGAAGCCTACTTTGGGAGTTTAGACCGGAGGGGGTTCGCTGGGAGCTTTTGAGGATTGTTCACATTTTTATAATTTCACCTTCGATCGTTCTTTTGTTTATATCTGATTTACCTAAATCTATCCCAAAGAAAATTGTCCATCTGCTAAAATGGGTAATTTACTGTTCAGTCACTGAATATATTATTTTAAAATTGAATATGATTCGGTTTAAATACGGTTGGAACATTTATTGGTCTGGTTTAGTCTATTTAAAGATATTTGTCTATGGATACTTATATAATAAAAGACCATTACTTACATTTATTCTTTCTCTATTTTCTGCTATATTTTTTACTGCGAAATTTAAGATACCATTAAGAAAAAGGCTTTTAAAAGGACCTTTCTATTTATTTCTTAAATACCCTAGATTTCCATTTGAATCCAGATTTAAAACAGTTTTATATACTAAACTAGATCAATTAAAGAATAAATTGACTTAGTAATGATCGTGGTCACAGTGAAAAAGTATGTATAGGTCTTTTTCTAGGAAAAGTGTCAATATTGTCATTATATTTAAAATAATACTTGCAATTTAGTTAACTCATTGGTAATATAATAAACAATCAATTTATTAAAATAAAAATTAAATAGCGATAAACTTCTTATCCAGAGTGGTAGAGGGACAGGCCCTATGAAACCCGGCAACCATCAAGTTATCCATTAACTTGAACGGTGCTAATTCCTGCAAAGGTGTTAACCTTTGAAAGATGAGAGGAGATGTATATAACTATACAAACCTCTCTTTAGATTTAAGGAGAGGTATTTTTATTATTGTATACACTCTAAACGGTAATTGCTTACACATTACTAATAAGTTGTCTTAATGGATAAAAGGCTTATCGCTCAAAGGAGCGGTAATAATGGAAAGAGCAGTGTTTGGTGCAAGTGAGTTTTTCAGTCAGAAAGCATTCTTTACAGGGTATCGTGGGATTGAATATGTACAAATAGAACAGGTGAAAGGGACCAATCTAGATATAGTAGAAATTTGGTTTAACCCTTGGAAAGTATCATACACTGAATTGGTAGACTTGTTTTTTGACTTACATGATCCTACAACGAGAGACGGTCAGCAACGTAATAATCAGTCATTCATCTTCTTTTCAAATAGTAACCAATTAAAAGTGGCTAAACAAAAGAAAAAGGCACTAAATCACTCGGCTAAATGTGAAGTGATTACAGAAATCACTCCAGTAGGGGTAAAAGTAAAAGAGATTAAACAAATATCTTAATGAAAGTATTAATACCTTTATTATTTGATTTAGATTGAAGCAATTGCTCTTACAAAGACAATTGCTTTTTTAGTGTAAAAAATAACAAAGAAGTGTAAACCGATGGAAGTTAACCCGTTTTTCTTAGATAACTATTTGATTTCATTCACCAGAAAAAATATAAAATAATATTTTTGAAGAATCGTGACAATACAGTAAACTAAACTATGTTACAAGAAACTGTTACTAAAAATGAAACCATGGTATGTCAACACTAAACTGGACAAATAATTAAAGGTGTACTGACTTGAATTCGATAGGTGTAACATAATCTAGTGAACCATGGATACGAACATGGTTATACCAATGAACATAATCAAAAAGTTCAAGGTCAAGTTCGGGTTGGTTAGAGAATACTCTACCATTCACAAACTCAGTTTTAATAACTTTAAAGGTTGCCTCCGCTACAGCGTTGTCATAGGGGGTTCCTTTGTTGCTTAAAGAACGTTCAATTCCAAAGGTTTTTAGTGCTTCATCAATAAGTTTGTTCTTAAATTCACTGCCCCGATCCGTGTGAAATAATTCAAGACGATGAAGGTTGTATGGAACTTTTGCGAAGGCACGCTGAACTAAGGCTGCGTCTTTTTGAGGACCAGCACTATATCCAATAATTTCACGGTTATATAAATCTACTAAAATACAGATGTAATGCCACTTTTGCTGAACTCGAACGTAAGTCAAGTCACTCACTACGACTTTGAGTTCTTTTTCTTGGTTAAATTCTCGATTTAAGGCATTGCCGATAGGAGATTCATTACACTTTGTTTTCGATGGTTTAAACTGAGCCACTGTGTATTTGGATACCAGTCCTTGTTCCTTCATAATCCGACTAATACGCCGACGAGAGACTTGCAACCCTTGCTTTTCTAGTTCTTTCTTTAATTTACGTTGTCCATAAATTTGGCGGCTTCTATTGAAAAGGTCAACGATGAGCTTCGTTACCTCTTCGTCAGGGTTCTCTCGTTTCTTTGCTTCATAATAATACGTACTTCGAGGAAGTTGTAGGACGTTACACATTGCTGATACCGAGTATTTGTGAAGGTTATTACGGATCACATCTACTTTCGTCCCATGATCAGCGCGGCTTGCTTTAAAATGTCATTTTCCATAGCGAGGCGTTGGTTTTCTTTTCGAAGTCGAAGTAGTTCTTCTTGTTCTGGCGTTCGATTGTCCTTTTCTTCAAAGGAACCACTTGCCTGGTTTTGTTGAACCCATTTCTCAAAGGAAGAAGCCGTCAATTCGTATTCTTTAATAATTTCCGAACGAGGTTTACCAGAAGCATATAATTGGACGATTTGTTCTTTGAATTCTTTCGTAAATGATCGGCGCTTACGTTTTGTCATAGTCTCGTCTCCTTCGAGTAATTTGACTCAAGTGTATAGCACCTTAACAAACCTGTCCAACTTAGTGTAGCCTATCCAACCATGCTCTTTTTTGGTAAGCGTAAAATAGTCCACACCTGTCAACCAAGTGTGGACTATTGTATGATGTAATTAATTCTTTTTAATACGGCAATAAGACGGAATTGTTCCTCCAGCCATTTTACTTTTGCAGCCAATTCAGCGTTTTGCTTTTCGAGCGAATCACACTTTTCTTGTAATGCATCTATTTGGTTAGTAGTTGGGTTAATAGTTGTCGTTTTCATACTCTAAATATACTACATTTTCCGAAGAAAAACCTTAGTTTTTTAGCGTTAAATGATAGTGCGTGCAGTTACTTCTTGATGAGCGTGACGTTGTGTAATTGGTAATCCATCCAGCAACCACCGGAATTGCCGATAACTAATATTTAATGTAGAAGAGCTATCTTCATCTGGCCATTCAAACGTACCACGTTCTAGACGCCGGTAATACAGCCAAAATCCATTTGTCTCCCACTGCAGTATTTTTAGTTTATCTCGTTTACGATTACAGAAAACAAAGAGGCAGGGAGAAAAGGGATCTAAATCGAACCCTTCTTGAACTAGAACTGCCAATCCATCAATCGATTTACGAAGATCCGTACTACCTCTTGCGAGGTAGACACGTTCTATATTCTTTTCACTGATCATTATGTGTTCAAAGCCTTCACTACGTCTTTTAGTAAATTGGGGTCGAATCCGGGCTTTACTTCAATAGTAACGTGATTGACTATTATGGTTAAGCTGTTTTCAGAGATGGTTGGCGGTTGGTCCTCGACTTTTACTGCCAACCAATTATGAGCCGTGCTATTTTTAACAACTGGACGAACTTTCTTAAGCCAGTATCGAAATTGGTGCTCTTTTACATCATTAGCTGCACACCATGCTCGAACTGATTGCCCACTTTCCTTGAAAGAAGCTACTCGTTCCTGCCATAGTAGCTGCCTTTCACTTTTTTCAGTTTTGGTCATGAAAAAACCTCCCTAAGTTAATTACTTTAAGGAGATTATCACATATCATAGAATCTATTAGAATGTGGGCATTATTTTACGCTTACCTTTTTTGTAACGTAAATATATCAAAGGATGTAAACGAGGAGGGAGTTTGATGAACCGTTTAAGAAACGTTGATACTGATACACTCTTCCCATACATTATGACATGGGGACTTCTTTTGCTAATCTCATCCTTTTTCGTACCTGTTGTGACGGTCATGTTCATTCAGGATTTGCTGTTCTTTTCAGCTGATAACTGGTCCTTTATCCGTCCTGTGGAAGCGTATATCGGTTTCGGTGTCGGAATGATCTGGATTGCGATTGTTCTGTTTTCTTTTTTGTTTACTAAAATGCACTCGGAAAAGAAAAACCGAACATATAAACTGACTGGACTTCATCTTATCTTATTTGTAGTTGCTTTTCCTTTGTTTGTATTCTCCATATACCATTATGCCTATTTTGACGAGCATGGCGTTCAGGGTAATTCATTTTGGACCTTATCTGAAGACAGTATTGCGTGGGATGAGGTGCAGGAAGTGACAAGGACAGTAGCGGAAAGTTCTCAACGTGTTATGTCATACACGTTCTCCGACGGTGATACCTCTATAACGATTCCTTATGATCCACAGGATTACCAAACCGTTCAATCTATTAAGCGTGTTGTTAACATTTACAATTGGAACATTACAGATAATGTCGAGGGTGAATAAAACCAGATAATGGTCTGTAAAAGGTTGAAAAGGAGGAATTTCTAGTAAAAAAAAGATTCCTAATAATACTTGTTTTAATGATAATTTTTTATATTATCTCTTAATTCGTCATTTTTTATTTTACTGTCCATAATTTTTCATCCTTTTCCTATGATGGTAGAATTAGTGTATACTTCATTACTATTGATTGCAATTAGTATAGAAAAGCAGATGAGTAAAATTTCTTGGTAGCTTATGTAAAGGGGTCAAGTGCAATGAATAGAGAGACTATCTTAGAAATAAAAAATCTTTCAAAAAGTATCGGGAAAATTAATATTGTTAAAAATATTTCTTTCCATTTAAACAAAGGTGAGATTAAAGGACTTCTAGGACCTAATGGCTCAGGAAAAACAACCATATTAAAAATGTTAGTAGGTTTATTAAGGCCTACCTCAGGAAGTATAAAGGTTCAAGGGAAAGACATTCAGGACGATTTTGAAAGAGCAATTCGAAATGTAGGAGCAATTATAGAAAATCCTGAGCTATATGAATACTTATCAGGTTATGATAATTTACAAATTTTCTATCGAAGCGCTCCCGATGTACCCGAAAGTAGAGTAGAAGAAGTGATTGAATTATTAGGAATGGATGACTACATTGATGATAAGGTCAAAACCTACTCCCTTGGGATGTTACAAAGACTGGGATTAGCACAAGCGATGTTACATCGTCCTGCGATCTTATTATTAGATGAACCGACAAATGGTCTTGATCCTTCGGGGATTCAAGACCTCAGGAAACACTTAAAAATGCTTGCTGATGAAGGGACAGCGATTATTATTTCAAGTCATTTATTAGCTGAGATTGAAATGATCTGTGATAGTGTTCTCATTCTTGACGATGGAATGATGGTGAGTGATGAAGATCTTGAAGTGTTTAGAAATGATTCGGACCAGGAAAGTGTATACCGGTTTAAGGTTTTAGAAGTAGACAAGCTAAAGCAATTTATAGCAATTCATCCTAAATATGCTCAATCAATTGAAATTGTTTCAGATGGTTTTTCTATCCATTTATCAGAACTTGAGGTAGCCACCGTCAATCAACTACTAGTAGAAAATAATATCAGTGTTGTTGGTATAGAAAAGTATAAAACATCATTAGAACAGGCTTTTCTAGCACGCCTTACTAAAGCAAAAAGGGGTTAATAATGAATTACTTTTTTAATCTTGTGTTCAACGAAAATGTAAAGATATACAAACGTCCGAGAGCATGGGTATTACTCGGTTTGTTAGTAGTTATGAATCTTTTTATTGCGATGGTAATGAGGTATATATTTTTCGATACAAATTTTACTTTTTGGGATCATGTAAACACTAGTACTTTTATTATATTTGTGTTGAATTTTATTTCTATTATTATTGCAGGTGATATAGTTTCTAGTGAATTTTCGTCAGGAACGATCAAGCTTGTCTTAATTCGTCCAGCAAGTCGCTTAAAAATTATTTTATCAAAATATGTTGCTGTCCTCTTGTTTAGCGTTTTAGTCGTTAGTATTCATTTACTATCCACGTTGATATTTGGAGGTATCTTCTTTTTTAACAGTGTGTTAGTGCTGGATCCTCCCTTTATTATAAACATTATCTTGAAATATGGATTTGGCTTTATAGAAATGATCGTTATTTCGTCTTTTGCTATGATGTTATCAGTTGTCACTCGAAGTAGTGTATTTTCAGTCTCGGTTCCTATCTTCTTATTAATGTCTGTAACTTTAGTAATAGAGTTACTTGTTCACTATAATATTCATATTGGTAAATATATTTTATTTGCAAACACGAACTTAACACAGTACTTCCTTGGTATACCTAAATTTGAAGGAATGACATTACAATTCTCAATTATGATCATTGTTATACATATGGTTGTCTTTTTTATTGTGTCATTTGTTAGTTTTTCTAAAAGAGATGTGAATGTATAAATTTATTTTTAAAGTTATTGAGCATTCTTCGTATAGAGGAATGTTTTATTTTTGTTGAAATGAGTATTTAACAACAAAAATATTATTCAAATTAATAAAAATTTATTGTAAAACGATAAATTGTTTGTTAAATTGAAAATGACAATAAATAAGTGAGGTGCTTTTTATGAAACGAGGTTCAACAATTTTTTTAAAGATAGCGGTTTTCCTTATTGGATTTCCTGTTCTTGCTTTGTGTATATTGGGTTTGCCTTGGATAGTTAATAATCCCGTAAATCCAGATTATGCACATGTACTATATCCCATTATTATAGGTATTTATTTATCTGTAATACCTTTTTTCGTTGCATTGTATCAGGCGTTTAAACTTTTAAACTATATTGACAAGTCCCTAGCTTTCTCTGAAGTGTCTGTTAAAGGCCTAAAGGTTATTAAATTCTGTGCTGTGTCAATCAGTGGTTTATATCTAGTAATTATGCCGTTTGTTTTTCTCGTAGCAGAACTAGACGATGCCCCAGGTCTTATAATCATTGGAATGGTCCCTATGTTTGCCTCAATGATAATCGCAGTATTCGCTGCTGTTCTTCAAAGGCTTTTACAAGAAGCGATTGATATAAAATCAGAAAATGATTTAACAGTGTGAGGTGTAAACAATGGCAATTATAATCAATATTGATGTGATGCTCGCTAAAAGGAAAATGAGTGTAACAGAACTTTCAGAAAGGGTTGGAATCACAATGGCTAATCTTTCTATATTGAAAAATGGAAAGGCAAAAGCAATTCGATTTTCCACTTTAGAAGCTATTTGTAAGGCCTTGGACTGCCAACCTGGGGATATTCTTGAATATCAAGGTGAAACGGAAAATAAGGATTAAGTCTACGTCAGTGATGAAGTGATAAAATAATAGGGTGATTAAATTGGTTATCTGTTTGGTATTTGGAGACAAGAAGTTAGTTTACACTGAATGGAATGGTCTCAATTGATTTTGTTGTTAATAGTGTTAATAATTTTTCTACCATTTATAGGTTTTTTTCTATACAATTTTTCAAAACATATGGGTGTTATTTTTATTTCATCTCCTTTAGTTTTAATTGTACTTGTAGTCGGTTGGTGGGTCTTAGCAACCAACCATTACTTCGTATCTTCGACAAATCTAGAGTATGAATCTATCGGGGAGTTTCGCTTACAAGAAACAATAACAAAAGAACGCATCAATGGTTTTGGTTCGTTTGAAAAAAGGGAGAAAGTTGATGGCTATTCTTATGTTTATGAAGATTTTTTTCTAAGTATAGACAAAGAGTATAAAATTGTTTCGTTGTCAGTCGGCGGAGCCCCTATTGAAACAAGCTCTGGACTAAAAGTAGGGGACACCATAAAAAAAGCCAAACAAATATATGGTAATAGTTATTATTCGTATCGAGAAATGGGACTTGGAATAGCTATGGTTTACGTGGATAGGGATAATAAACAAAAGCTTACGTTATGGAGCCAAGATGACAATACTGTCGCAAACATATGGTTATCTGTATATTGACAAAACCAGCTCAAAGTAAAATATGAAACTTGTGTTGCTACGTATAATTGATACATTCTAAGTTAATGTGAATATATACACTTACGGGTGCGTGTCTACAACAACGTCAGAAACGTTTTTTACTTACGGGGCAGAATAGTACAATGAGAAAACCATTTTTAACGGTATTAATATTGTATTTGGTATATTTTAATTGATAAACTGGGGAAAATGGTGAGGTTAAGAATATTTATAGATTTGTAAAAGGAGCATTCCTGTTAGAAGGTTTTTCGGGGACTTGAACAAAAAAGAGCCCTCTTGGTATGATACGGGGTGTCAAATCTGGACGAATTGACCCCTAATTTAGTAACCAAGGAGGACTCCACAATGGATTTTAAACAAAATCAGAAAATAAATCAAGTCACTGAAGAAACCCTCGTTGTCGGAATCGACATCGCAAAGCGTACACATTTCTCCTGCTTTGTTGACGACCGTGGACGGATACTCCAGAAATCATTCTCTATTACACAGTCACATCAAGGGTTTGAGTCATTTTATGATCGAATTCTCAAAGCATTAAGAGAGCATGGAAAAACAGAAGTTCTAGTAGGAATTGAACCAACTGGCCATTATTGGTTAAACTTAGCCTACTTTCTTGAGGAACGAGGCATTCCGCTTGTCATGACCAATCCAATGCACGTTAAGCGTTCAAAGGAGTTAGATGACAATCTGCCTACAAAGCATGATCGTAAAGACGCGCTAGTGATTGCTCGACTATTAAAAGACGGACGTTTTAGTTATCCTCGTATTCTAAAAGATGTCGAAGCTGAACTTCGCGTCGGATCAACGTTTAGAAGTAAGTTGACGGAGGAACTGGGAGCCGTTAAAAACATGATGATTCGCTGGTTGGACCGCTATTTTCCTGAATTCACTCAAGTCTTTCCCTCTTTCGGAAAGATGGCTTTGGCCGTACTCGAATGTACGCCATTCCCAAGTGATCTCTACCAAAAACAACCTGATGAATTACTTGTGATGTATCGTCAAGTAGAGGGGATGAAATCTCCTCAGAAGCCCAAAGCTGTGCGTCTCATTGAAGTCGCAGCTCACTCGATTGGAGTAACAGAAGGACGTAAGATGGCCCGTTTTGAAATTGCCACACTCGTTCAACGTTATCACCAATTAGAACAAGAAATTGAAAGCATCACCCAAAGCTTAGTTGAGCTCGTCAAAACGTCTGTAGAATATGAATGGCTTTCAACAGTTAATGGACTCGGAGACACTACCATCGTTGATCTATTAGCTGAAATCGGCAGCTTTTCACATTATGAGGATCCACGCCAACTTATCAAACTCGCGGGACTCACATTGCGTGAAAATTCGTCTGGGCAGCACAAAGGTCAAAAACGTATCTCTAAACGAGGCAGAAGGAAGCTACGCGCCCTCCTGTTTCGAGTGATGATGCCAATGATCCGTCATAACGAAGCCTTTCGTAAACTACATGAATATTACACAAATCGCACAGTCAACCCGTTACGAAAGAAACAATCAATTGTGGTCCTTTGCGGAAAACTATTAAAAGTATTACATGGAATCAGTACGAAGCATAAAGCATTCGATGCACAAAGAATGATGAGGGATGTACCTAGTCTCGAAGAGGCTATGTAGTCTGCATCTCCTTGAATGAACTAGACAATTGGATGACACGGAGAAGCTGGCACTATTTTCACCATTCGACCTAGAGTCCCTAAAGGAGCTTCGCTAGCCTCTGCCTTATGACTAGACCGAACGAAGGAATGTAGGCACACAGATGTCCAGAGACATGGGAGGGTACGTCATCATAAGCTACGCAGAGATCCATGGTGCATCGTATATTTCTTCAACGCTACTTACATTAATATCCAGTAGTGACCGCGTAGCGCACCCATAGATTGGAATAGTTTCACATAATTTTAAATTACTGTTAGAGGTCGTGTCGAAAAATATTTTTTTGACACCTCACAAACGGGTCAAACCGTTGATATATCAATATTTATAGAGGGAGTGTTCAATTATGGTTGGAGTAGAATTAAATATGGTTGTGAAAGATAGCTTAAAAGCATTGGAATTATACGAAAATATATTTGATATCGAGCGTGTGGAGGTTTCAAACTTTCCTCGTGGTGAAAATGAGGTAGTTTTTACCCTATACAACGTTCACTTTCATATGCTAGATGAAAACCCAAAATTCCATTTGATCGCACCAAAACCTGACGACCCTAAGACTAGTTGGTTTAATGTTACAGTCCCAGACATTAAGGAGACTTATGCAAAGGCGATGAATTTAGGTTGTACAGAGGTGCAACCTGTGACTGAGATTCATGACTACGGAGTTTCGAACGCCATATTCATGGACACCTTTGGTTATATATGGATGCTGCATCAAGTACATAAAGAGGTTAGTCACGAAGAACGTATACAGCTTTGGGAGGAAAAAAGGGAGAATTAATCGGTGTATTTTAAGAAAAGTGAGGATATTTTGTGTTATATACAACAATTGTTTTAATTGCTCTTTTGCTAATTTTGTGTTTCATGCCTAAGTATATGAAAAAAAGAGATATGTACATAATATGGATTAGCTTTTCTTTCCTTGAAATTGTCGTTGATTATTATTTGGGTCATGTATTCGAGCTATATCATTTTGCTGGAGAAGCTGATAAGCTAAGTCCTGAAGCTTTTACCACTAAACTTTTTATGTCACCTTTATTTGCAATCCTATTTTTGAACTTTATGCCTAAACAAACTCCACGATTTATCCTATATTGGATAGGTTGGGTTGTGTTTTCTACCTTTTTCGAATGGACTACTGTGTATTTCGATTATCTAACATATACAGGATGGAAATTATGGTACTCCTTTATTTTTTATGTATTAATTTTTCCTATTGTTAGATGGCACTACCTATATATAAAACACTAAATTATTAGCCCTAGTTCGTATTTCTTGAACAAACTGGGGCACTAGCTGTTCAGCAGGAGCAGTCATATGTGTGGTTGCTCTAACAAGAATGTTTCTTTATTGATATTTACTTATAAATAAAGTATATTGTTTATACATAATTGAAAGGAGGGTTATTATAAATGATGCATGCAGGAAGATTACGCCAGAAAGCTTTGAACAATAAGTAACTTAATATGTTCAAAGGCTTTGTTTTCATAAAACAGAGTAAACGGGAGTAGTCTGCACATTTTTAATAATCTTCAACGGGAAAGTATTCGCTTTTTTAGAAGAAGAAAGGCAGATAATCGTCTGTCTTTTTTCTTATGTCTTTTTTTTATTCATATAAAAGAAGACTTCTATTTGTATTGCCTCGTTTACTCTTTACCACAGACAGGAGACTTTCTGTGTTTTTTTATTATATATTCCTTTGATTGTATAACAGGTAACTATTCTGATTATGAATATCAAAAAGAAATTGAATGAATACAACAACAAGAACGACATGAAAAATATCTTTGGAGGTAATGAACATGAATACACTTAAAATTAAACAATTAGCAAATAGTAAAGGCCTAGATATTTTAGAAGATACGGTAAAAATAAATGAGTCTGGTGTTGACTTTCAAGTAGCACATGCCAAGGATCAGAACGCTAATAATTGGATACTCAGGGTTCCACGTAGACCAGAATCTATGAGACATGCATTAAAAGAGAAAAAAGCGTTAGATATCATTAATAACTATGCAAGATTTGAAGTTCCCAATTGGTCGATTTTCTCAGAAGACTTCATTGCCTATAAGCAACTAAGTGGTGTACCTGCTGCTACTATTGACGTTGAACAACAAAACTATGTGTGGAGTATTGATGAATCCAATGTACCATCTGAATATTATTATTCATTAGGAAAAGCCCTAGCAGATTTACACACTTTACCTCAACAACAATTCAAAGATATCGGTGTTGAAATGGTTGGTGCTAGTGAGTTAAGAGCTTCCATGAAACAGCGAATGGAACGTGTAAAAGAAAAATACGATGTTAATCAAAATTTGTGGGACCGTTGGCAGACTTGGTTAGCTGAAGACTCTCTTTGGCCTTCCCATGTTGGGGTAAAACATGGAGATCTGCATCCCGGCCATATTCTTATTGATAAGAACAATCATGTTACGGGCTTAATTGATTGGACAGAAGTTGGGATAGGTGATGTATCTGACGATTTCACGTCGCATCATCTACTCTTTGGTAAAGATGGATTGAAAAAGTTAATCGACGCTTATGACAACGCTGGAGGAAAAACCTGGTCAAGAATGGATGAGCATATTATTGAACTTCTAACAACAAGTGGCATCACTGTTGCAGAATACGCTCAAGCGTCGGGATTGAAAGACATGCATGAGGCAGCTGTACACATGCTTGCAAGTGATAGCTAATTAACGTTAGTTTAAAATGTTTTATTCAGAAGTCTTTTTTAAGGCAGAAGATTTGGAGGGATTAAATGGAAGGTTGTAGAAGAGATGTTATAAATATTCTTGAATTAATCCTATTTTGGATAATTGGTTTTTACTTAACTGTTAACTTCGCTAGCAAAGTATATGAAAGCTACGGAATATCATTCATGGGTAATGTATGGGTTAATTGGTTTGGAATATCATATGTTTTACTTGCTGTATATTCTATCATCGCATATATTTTCACAAGAAATCGCAGTAACTTTTATCGGGGAAGAATGAAGTCCATTTACTTTTGGATAATTTTTATCGTGTCTCTCTATATTGTTATTATTCCATTTATAAAAGGGGAAAATCCTTTTTAAATTTTCATGATAAAATGGTTACAATTCATTAGGTGTATATTAAAAGCAGTTTCAAAAGAAGTAATAGGCATCAATATTTTTGACGAAGAAGAAAATTTAGGTATGGGGAAAACTGGTTTGCCTATTCTTGAACCATATCAAGAAGGAAAATACACCCTTGATTTTACTTTAGGTGCGTTAGAAGAAAATCCTGATGTTAGACTTGCTCCAACACCCGAACAATTAGAGAAGTTGAAGGAACATGCTATGGATGCATCTTTAATTGTTTCTATAGAAGGTGAAGAAATTGCACGCTTTGACCTTAGTAATTCAAATTAAGTACATTTAATCATTTTTGTTCTCTTCCATTCGAGTTGCATTAGTTCAGCAACACCATCTTTGTTTTACAAAAAGGATAGGGTAAGCAGATATAGTACCTGCTCACCTATCCTTCTTTTTTTATAAGGGTTTTGAATTTTTATAAAAAATTAGTCATTTATTTCAATATCTAATTCTTCTTCAGAGTACTCTTCATACTCCTCGTTTAGAGACTCGTCACTAGGTTCATCAAAGAAAGTTTCTTCATCAGGTTCATCATAAAATGGTTCTTCATTTGTTTCGTCATATGGTTCTTCATTTGTTTCGTCATATGGTTCTTCAAAAACAGGTTCTTCAAGAGGTTCTTCATAGACAGGGTCATTATCACCGCCACATCCAGCTAATAAAGTCGTCGCAAAAAGAGTTGCTACTCCTGTCAGTAAATAATTTTTTTCATAATTATTACCTCCTCAATTGATTGGATATGTATGAACACTGTTAGAATATCAACTGTAAGGTATGAATGATAGGGATAGAAGCTAATTAGGAGACTCTTTTAAATTATAGTGAGATTTGAACAAAAATTTATCATCACCCGACAGAAGATTCCCTCTTCAATCGTGAGAAGGGCTTCAGCCCAACGATAAGGGGGAGATGAATGTCGGTTGGCCATAGCCAAAATATACCTCATTGTGATATAGTGGGAACAAACGTTCTGTTTGAGTGAGGTGAAAATATGTTAATTAAAAAGGCATTTAAGTTTCGGATTTTTCCAAACAAAAAACAAATAGAGCTCATAAATAAGACAATTGGTTGTTCACGTTTCGTCTATAACTATTTTGTTGGTGAGCAAAAAGAGAAAGACGCTTATTGGTCTATTGTCAACGAAATGGTACAAAGTGGACTACTCCTTGAAAACAATTGGAAAGGTGAGTTCTTCAATAAAAACAAATCGATTAAATCACTACCAAAATTGAAGAAAAATTATCCGTTCTTACAAGAAGTTGATAGTATTGCGCTCCAAAAATCAGTCGAAATCGTAAATGATGCCTACACACGTTACTACAAAAAACAGAACGGTGAGCCACGTTTTAAGTCAAAAAAGAACCCTGTTCAATCGTACACAACAAAATTTGTTAATAGAAATATTGAAGTCGTAGATAAACACATTAAACTACCAAAACTTGGTCTTGTTTGTTTTGCCAAAAGTCGTGAAGTCGAAGGTCGTATCATGAATGCAACGATAAGGGGTAGTCCAAGTGGGAAATACTTCATTTCAATTTTAGCAGAGACCGAAGTAGAAGAACTTCCTAAATCTAATTCAGCAGTAGGGATAGATGTAGGGTTAAAAGACTTTGCCACACTATCAGATGGCACTATCTATCAAAATCCTAAATTTTTCCGTACATTAGAAGAGAAACTGACAAAAAAACAACGAATTCTTTCCAGACGAGAAATCGGTCTTCGAATTGGAAAAAACAAAAAACAAAAGTGGCTCAAATTCATGAGAAAATCACAAATGCACGATAGAGATATGTTACATAAAATTTCAACCGAGATTGTCAAAAACCACGACATCATCGGTATTGAAGATTTGTCTGTCAAAAATATGCTCAAACATCACAACCTCGCAAAAGCCATAAGTGAGGTATCATGGTCCCATTTCAGAACGATGCTTGAATACAAAGCGAAATGGTACGGTAAACAAGTTGTTTCCGTAGCGAAAAACTTTCCAAGTAGTCAACTGTGTTCCACTTGTGGTCATAAACACAAAGACGTTAAAAATCTTGCTTTGCGTGAATGGACTTGTCCCATTTGTAAAAGCCATCATCAAAGGGATAGTAACGCAAGTATCAATCTTCGTAATGAAGCATTGCGATTAACCGCAGGAACTGCGGGGATAGCCTAATCATAAACTGACCGGTAGGTTGGTGTTCTTAGGAATCTCCATCTTAAAATTTCATTAGAAATTAAGGTGGAGTAGTTCAAAGATTGTTTTACATTAGAAGAAAAGGTAGAAAAAAATTAATTCTATGAATTGAGTTAGTAGCTTTCTGTGAAAAGGGAAGATTTACTAAAAAAGTTATTTAGTATATCACTTTAAAGTGTTAAAATGAATTGAGATACCCTATCATAGCCCACAGAAAGGAATTTTAGTAAATGATAACTTTCATTTTAGTTGTTCTAATGTTATTTCTAATCCCGGGTCCTGCTGTTTTTTTAACAATATCTCAAACTATTAAAGGTGGAAAGAAGAATGGAATTGTTACTGGTTTAGGCATTGCAGTTGGTGATTTGATCCATACTTTTGCAGCAGTACTTGGACTTTCGGCTATTTTAATGACATCTGCGCTTGCTTTTGAAATTGTTAAATATTTAGGTGCGGCATACTTAGTTTATTTAGGTCTTTGTGCTTTGGTTGAGAAATCAAAGCGAGTAGAGAAACCTATTATAAAAAATGTTAAAACTAATACATCATTTCGCCAAGCTTTATTGATTGAATTACTTAATCCTAAGACCTCATTATTTTTCTTAGCTTTCTTGCCACAGTTTGTGAATACTAATGGAGCTTCCGTAACAACTCAACTTTTTATACTTGGGCTGACTTTTGTTTTAATGAGTATCACGTATACTACTCTTTTAGTGTTTCTAACGAGTGCAGTAGGGAATAAGTTCTTTGCTAAAACTAACGCGAGTTCGCATTGGATTGGAAAAGTTGTAGCTATGGTATATATTGGTTTAGGATTAAAATTGGCTCTTCAAACTCAAGAGTAATTATATGAACATTCTTCATAATGAAGGATGTTCATATTTTTGTCGTCTTACATTCAAAACAATAAATAAATATTAATGTAAAACGATTTGTTGGGTTCAAAATGACAATAATAATTAATATTGAATAGGAGATGAAATCTATGAATAACGGCGGGAAGCTGGAGTTTCAAAATATATATAATGAATTATATATTCTTTTAAAAGAATACGAAGCTAACTTGGATGTTAAAACTGATAGCTTAGAAAATTATTATTTAGATACACGTAAAATTGACCCCAAAAATAAAAAGCCCATTTTCTTCGGAGCAGTCCAAATTAAGAAAAATTATGTAAGCTACCATTTAATGCCCGTATATATCTTTCCAGAATTACTGAATGATACTTCAGATGATATGAAAAAACGAATGCAAGGGAAGTCTTGTTTTAATTTTAAGAAAGCTGTTCCTATCTTATTTAGTGAATTGAAGCAACTCACTAAAAATGGGTTTGATAAGTATAAAGAACAAAGTTTTTTATAAACAGCTGTCAATATGTAGCTGTATTTTCAGTTTATTAGTGAATCATAAAAAAAACTTTTATAAGTCATTTCACTTCAAGTTTTATCTTCTTTTTGATATGTTTAAAATTACATATTATACTTATATAAAATAAATGACATAGGAGACTAGTTATGGAACATGGTGTAAATCGTTTTAATGAATATTTAGGAATCAAGATAGAGCATTTAGATAGTGGTGGTTGTGTTGCTTATTTAGAAGTTAAAGAGGAATTATATAATAGTCTAGAGGGAGTTCTACACGGTGGTGTAACATTTACACTTGCTGATGTGGCAATGGGACACGCTGCTGCACCTCCAAAAGATGGTGTTCAAAAGTGTGTAACTTCTGAATTGAAGATAAACTATTTATCTCCGGCAAAGGGGAAAACACTTATTGCTGAATCTAATGTAATTAAACAAGGAAGAAAATTAATTACCATGGAAGCGAAAATAAAAGATGGCGATGGGAAAATTGTAGCCGTGGCGTTAGGAACGTATGCAAGGATTTAATAAACGCTTGCGTGAAGAAGTAGAGGCGCTTGCGAATGGAAAATCTATCGTCAGTGATGCTAGCGGAAGGCATATTAGATAGCTCAGATTACTTTCAAAAATGGGAAGTGGTTCTCTAAGCAGATTTTAATCCAAAAAAGTTGATTCAGATGGAGGTATGTGATGACAATAATTGATAAATTAAATCTAAATAAGTATAAAAACCTGTCTGTACTTCATCAACCTAGCGATTATGACTTGTTTAGTGGAGAAAAGTCAGCATTGACTGGTGACCATGATGCAATTTTTATTTTTGTTGAAACGATTGATGAAATTGTGAAGCATACCCAACGTGTAATCAATGAGGAACAATTACTCGAAAAAGGTTACTTGTTTTTTGCATATCCCAAAAAGGGGAACAAACGATATAAAACATTCGTACATAGAGATGATATCTTTCCAGCAATGAAAGTAGGCGAAGATGGCTACGTCGAAAATAGCGATGTGAAATTCTCACGGATGGTGAGTATGGATGATGTATTTACCGTTGTTGGGCTAAAACGTGAAAAGAAGAAAGTAAAAAAGTCTCCTGCTGCAAGTCAATGTGTCGCTGATTATGAAGAGCGTGTGAAAGATGTAGAAAAGTTGTTAACAGATTCTCCAAAGGAACTTGATTTTTATAAGGAACTTACACCTGGTTATCAAAGGGATTGGGCTCGATATATCTTTTCTGCAAAGCAACAGAAAACACGTGAAAAGCGCCAAGAACAAATGGTCGATATCTTATCAGAGGGATATAAATCAGTTGATTTATATCGTCAAAAGAAGAGATAGAATGCAAAATAAATTTTGTGTAATGGTCTGATTGCAATCTACACCAATTTATTTTCTTGAAACCAGGCCACTTGATAACTACTGAGACCTTATTAATTACATGAAAAACAAGCCAGCACATCCATTGAGATTCTGGCTTTTTTATCATCACCCGACAGAAGACTCCCTCTTCAATCGTGAGAAGGGCTTGAGCCCAACGATAAGGGGGAGATGAATGTCGGTTGGCCATAGCCAAAATATACCTCATTGTGATATAATGAGAACAAGCGTTCTGTTTGGGTGAGGTGAAAATATGTTAATTAAAAAGGCATTTAAGTTTCGGATTTTTCCAAACAAAAAACAAATAGAGCTCATAAATAAGACAATTGGTTGTTCACGTTTCGTCTATAACTATTTTGTTGGTGAGCAAAAAGAGAAAGACGCTTATTGGTCTATTGTCAACGAAATGGTACAAAGTGGACTACTCCTTGAAAACAATTGGAAAGGTGAGTTCTTCAATAAAAACAAATCGATTAAATCACTACCAAAATTGAAGAAAAATTATCCGTTCTTACAAGAAGTTGATAGTATTGCGCTCCAAAAATCAGTCGAAATCGTAAATGATGCCTACACACGTTACTACAAAAAACAGAACGGTGAGCCACGTTTTAAGTCAAAAAAGAACCCTGTTCAATCGTACACAACAAAATTTGTTAATAGAAATATTGAAGTCGTAGATAAACACATTAAACTACCAAAACTTGGTCTTGTTTGTTTTGCCAAAAGTCGTGAAGTCGAAGGTCGTATCATGAATGCAACGATAAGGGGTAGTCCAAGTGGGAAATACTTCATTTCAATTTTAGCAGAGACCGAAGTAGAAGAACTTCCTAAATCTAATTCAGCAGTAGGGATAGATGTAGGGTTAAAAGACTTTGCCACACTATCAGATGGCACTATCTATCAAAATCCTAAATTTTTCCGTACATTAGAAGAGAAACTGACAAAAAAACAACGAATTCTTTCCAGACGAGAAATCGGTCTTCGAATTGGAAAAAACAAAAAACAAAAGTGGCTCAAATTCATGAGAAAATCACAAATGCACGATAGAGATATGTTACATAAAATTTCAACCGAGATTGTCAAAAACCACGACATCATCGGTATTGAAGATTTGTCTGTCAAAAATATGCTCAAACATCACAACCTCGCAAAAGCCATAAGTGAGGTATCATGGTCCCATTTCAGAACGATGCTTGAATACAAAGCGAAATGGTACGGTAAACAAGTTGTTTCCGTAGCGAAAAACTTTCCAAGTAGTCAACTGTGTTCCACTTGTGGTCATAAACACAAAGACGTTAAAAATCTTGCTTTGCGTGAATGGACTTGTCCCATTTGTAAAAGCCATCATCAAAGGGATAGTAACGCAAGTATCAATCTTCGTAATGAAGCATTGCGATTAACCGCAGGAACTGCGGGGATAGCCTAATCATAAACTGACCGGTAGGTTGGTGTTCTTAGGAATCTCCATCTTAAAATTTCATTAGAAATTAAGGTGGAGTAGTTCAAAGATTGTTTTACATTAGAAGAAAAGGTAGAAAAAAATTAATTCTATGAATTGAGTTAGTAGCTTTCTGTGAAAAGGGAAGATTTACTAAAAAAGTTATTTAGTATATCACTTTAAAGTGTTAAAATGAATTGAGATACCCTATCATAGCCCACAGAAAGGAATTTTAGTAAATGATAACTTTCATTTTAGTTGTTCTAATGTTATTTCTAATCCCGGGTCCTGCTGTTTTTTTAACAATATCTCAAACTATTAAAGGTGGAAAGAAGAATGGAATTGTTACTGGTTTAGGCATTGCAGTTGGTGATTTGATCCATACTTTTGCAGCAGTACTTGGACTTTCGGCTATTTTAATGACATCTGCGCTTGCTTTTGAAATTGTTAAATATTTAGGTGCGGCATACTTAGTTTATTTAGGTCTTTGTGCTTTGGTTGAGAAATCAAAGCGAGTAGAGAAACCTATTATAAAAAATGTTAAAACTAATACATCATTTCGCCAAGCTTTATTGATTGAATTACTTAATCCTAAGACCTCATTATTTTTCTTAGCTTTCTTGCCACAGTTTGTGAATACTAATGGAGCTTCCGTAACAACTCAACTTTTTATACTTGGGCTGACTTTTGTTTTAATGAGTATCACGTATACTACTCTTTTAGTGTTTCTAACGAGTGCAGTAGGGAATAAGTTCTTTGCTAAAACTAACGCGAGTTCGCATTGGATTGGAAAAGTTGTAGCTATGGTATATATTGGTTTAGGATTAAAATTGGCTCTTCAAACTCAAGAGTAATTATATGAACATTCTTCATAATGAAGGATGTTCATATTTTTGTCGTCTTACATTCAAAACAATAAATAAATATTAATGTAAAACGATTTGTTGGGTTCAAAATGACAATAATAATTAATATTGAATAGGAGATGAAATCTATGAATAACGGCGGGAAGCTGGAGTTTCAAAATATATATAATGAATTATATATTCTTTTAAAAGAATACGAAGCTAACTTGGATGTTAAAACTGATAGCTTAGAAAATTATTATTTAGATACACGTAAAATTGACCCCAAAAATAAAAAGCCCATTTTCTTCGGAGCAGTCCAAATTAAGAAAAATTATGTAAGCTACCATTTAATGCCCGTATATATCTTTCCAGAATTACTGAATGATACTTCAGATGATATGAAAAAACGAATGCAAGGGAAGTCTTGTTTTAATTTTAAGAAAGCTGTTCCTATCTTATTTAGTGAATTGAAGCAACTCACTAAAAATGGGTTTGATAAGTATAAAGAACAAAGTTTTTTATAAACAGCTGTCAATATGTAGCTGTATTTTCAGTTTATTAGTGAATCATAAAAAAAACTTTTATAAGTCATTTCACTTCAAGTTTTATCTTCTTTTTGATATGTTTAAAATTACATATTATACTTATATAAAATAAATGACATAGGAGACTAGTTATGGAACATGGTGTAAATCGTTTTAATGAATATTTAGGAATCAAGATAGAGCATTTAGATAGTGGTGGTTGTGTTGCTTATTTAGAAGTTAAAGAGGAATTATATAATAGTCTAGAGGGAGTTCTACACGGTGGTGTAACATTTACACTTGCTGATGTGGCAATGGGACACGCTGCTGCACCTCCAAAAGATGGTGTTCAAAAGTGTGTAACTTCTGAATTGAAGATAAACTATTTATCTCCGGCAAAGGGGAAAACACTTATTGCTGAATCTAATGTAATTAAACAAGGAAGAAAATTAATTACCATGGAAGCGAAAATAAAAGATGGCGATGGGAAAATTGTAGCCGTGGCGTTAGGAACGTATGCAAGGATTTAATAAACGCTTGCGTGAAGAAGTAGAGGCGCTTGCGAATGGAAAATCTATCGTCAGTGATGCTAGCGGAAGGCATATTAGATAGCTCAGATTACTTTCAAAAATGGGAAGTGGTTCTCTAAGCAGATTTTAATCCAAAAAAGTTGATTCAGATGGAGGTATGTGATGACAATAATTGATAAATTAAATCTAAATAAGTATAAAAACCTGTCTGTACTTCATCAACCTAGCGATTATGACTTGTTTAGTGGAGAAAAGTCAGCATTGACTGGTGACCATGATGCAATTTTTATTTTTGTTGAAACGATTGATGAAATTGTGAAGCATACCCAACGTGTAATCAATGAGGAACAATTACTCGAAAAAGGTTACTTGTTTTTTGCATATCCCAAAAAGGGGAACAAACGATATAAAACATTCGTACATAGAGATGATATCTTTCCAGCAATGAAAGTAGGCGAAGATGGCTACGTCGAAAATAGCGATGTGAAATTCTCACGGATGGTGAGTATGGATGATGTATTTACCGTTGTTGGGCTAAAACGTGAAAAGAAGAAAGTAAAAAAGTCTCCTGCTGCAAGTCAATGTGTCGCTGATTATGAAGAGCGTGTGAAAGATGTAGAAAAGTTGTTAACAGATTCTCCAAAGGAACTTGATTTTTATAAGGAACTTACACCTGGTTATCAAAGGGATTGGGCTCGATATATCTTTTCTGCAAAGCAACAGAAAACACGTGAAAAGCGCCAAGAACAAATGGTCGATATCTTATCAGAGGGATATAAATCAGTTGATTTATATCGTCAAAAGAAGAGATAGAATGCAAAATAAATTTTGTGTAATGGTCTGATTGCAATCTACACCAATTTATTTTCTTGAAACCAGGCCACTTGATAACTACTGAGACCTTATTAATTACATGAAAAACAAGCCAGCACATCCATTGAGATTCTGGCTTTTTTATCATCACCCGACAGAAGACTCCCTCTTCAATCGTGAGAAGGGCTTGAGCCCAACGATAAGGGGGAGATGAATGTCGGTTGGCCATAGCCAAAATATACCTCATTGTGATATAATGAGAACAAGCGTTCTGTTTGGGTGAGGTGAAAATATGTTAATTAAAAAGGCATTTAAGTTTCGGATTTTTCCAAACAAAAAACAAATAGAGCTCATAAATAAGACAATTGGTTGTTCACGTTTCGTCTATAACTATTTTGTTGGTGAGCAAAAAGAGAAAGACGCTTATTGGTCTATTGTCAACGAAATGGTACAAAGTGGACTACTCCTTGAAAACAATTGGAAAGGTGAGTTCTTCAATAAAAACAAATCGATTAAATCACTACCAAAATTGAAGAAAAATTATCCGTTCTTACAAGAAGTTGATAGTATTGCGCTCCAAAAATCAGTCGAAATCGTAAATGATGCCTACACACGTTACTACAAAAAACAGAACGGTGAGCCACGTTTTAAGTCAAAAAAGAACCCTGTTCAATCGTACACAACAAAATTTGTTAATAGAAATATTGAAGTCGTAGATAAACACATTAAACTACCAAAACTTGGTCTTGTTTGTTTTGCCAAAAGTCGTGAAGTCGAAGGTCGTATCATGAATGCAACGATAAGGGGTAGTCCAAGTGGGAAATACTTCATTTCAATTTTAGCAGAGACCGAAGTAGAAGAACTTCCTAAATCTAATTCAGCAGTAGGGATAGATGTAGGGTTAAAAGACTTTGCCACACTATCAGATGGAACTACCTATCAAAATCCTAGATTTTTCCGTACATTAGAAGAAGGACTAGCAAAAGAACAGCGGATTCTTTCAAGGCGACAAATTGGGTCTTCGAATTGGCAAAAACAAAAAACGAAAGTGGCCCGAATTCATGAGAAAATCGCAAATGCAAGAAGAGATATGTTACATAAAATTTCAACCGAGATTGTCAAAAACCACGACATCATCGGTATTGAAGATTTATCTGTCAAAAATATGCTCAAACATCACAACCTCGCAAAAGCCATAAGTGAGGTATCGTGGTCACAATTCAGAACCTTGCTAGAATACAAAGCGAAATGGTACGGAAAACAAGTTGTTTCCGTAGCGAAAAACTTTCCAAGTAGTCAACTGTGTTCCACTTGTGGTCATAAACACAAAGACGTTAAAAATCTTGCTTTGCGTGAATGGACTTGTCCCATTTGTAAAAGCCATCATCAAAGGGATAGTAACGCAAGTATCAATCTTCGTAATGAAGCATTGCGATTAACCGCAGGAACTGCGGGGATAGCCTAATCATAAACTGACCGGTAGGTTGGTGTTCTTAGGAATCTCCATCTTAAAATTTCATTAGAAATTAAGGTGGGGTAGTTCAATGAGATTGACTTTGTCCTTAATAACCAATCAAAAATAAAAACAGTTGATGATCAGGATAAAATCCGAGAGGAAATTAACAGACATACAAAGGATTTGCGTTATAAAAAATGGCTTACTGTCTCATTTACAAATGATAAAAAATGGGCAGAAAGAATGTTGGTGTAGTGAGTACAATTCACAATCTTAGTATTAACTTGTTGTATCAGAAAGTATTTCATTGTGTACTAGCTCATGATATAATGAAGCACTTAGGACAATTAGATTGTTACTCATAAGTGAACGGATGCAAAAAAGCCTCCGATTAGAGAAAAATAGAGGTGTAAGAAAATGAATAAACGATGGACTATTGATAAAATTAAAGAATTTGTTGAGAAAAATTCAGAAAGTAAGTTACTATCGACAGAATATCATGGTTTTTCTCAAATGCTACTATTCAAATGTGCATGTGGAAGTAACTTTGAAAAATCATTTACTAAATTTAAAAATAAAAACCAACGTAAATGTGACGTGTGCCAACCGCCGAAAATGTCTAGATAAACGTTTAGCAAATAAGAGGTACCAATTTCTATTTATTTAGGAGTTGGTACTATTTTTATAGATGCTCTTATATACAAAATATAATGATTGTGAACTTCTGAATAAAAACATATAATGTACCTTGATAAATAACATCAATTGGAGGGAACTTTTTGAAATCTATTAAACAATTATCATTTGTAACACTAGTCGTATTATGTTTAGTTTTCATGTCTACTGTTTCAGTTATGGCACAATCGTTATACAAAGATATTTCAAGTACATATTGGGCCAAAGATGCGATTTACGAGTTAAGTTATAAAGGAATGGTCGGTGGCTTTAAAGATGGAACTTATCGACCGGACGAACAAGTGACAAGGGCGCAAAGCGCAGTGATTTTAGCAAGAGCACTTGGGACAGAACAAGGTGGTATTCATCCTAATCCAGGCTTTTCTGATGTGCCGAATAGTCACTGGGCATATGATGAAATATCCGCATTAGTAGAAGAAGGGGTTTTTGCAAGAGTAAACAGCTTTAATCCTAATGATTCTTTAACAAGAGCGTAAATGGCAAAGATTCTAGTTGTGGCATTCGAACTTGAAGGTACGAATCAAAACAGATTTAACGATGTATCAAACGATCATTGGGCTTATAATGATATTAACACTCTCGTTGCAACGGGAATTACATCTGGCACAACTCCTACTACATACAACCCAAATGGAAACGTTACAAGAGCACAAATGGCAGTATTTATTAAAAGAGCAATAGATTATGTTGAAGCAGAGGTACCTGAAGTAGAGGAAATACAAATAATTGATGAAATCATTATTGAAGATGAACCAAAGAGTACAGAACCAATAAACGTGGACGAATTTAAGACGGAGCCATCTAGTGTAGAGAAAGAAACTATTATATTAAGTGAAGAGTTACAATTATTCTTTAATCTGTTAAATGAAGAACGTAAGAAGCATAATCTACATGAATTGAAGTTAGCATCAGATGTAAGTGAAGCCGCAATTTTTAAAGCTGAAGATATGAGAGATTTAAAATATTTTGACCATGTTTCACCGGTATATGGAAACCCAAGAGAATTATTACAGTATTTTGAAATATATCCTCCGAGTGTGGGAGAAAATCTCCATGGCGGATATAATACCCCAGAATTAGCGTTGGAAAGTTTAATGAATAGCCCTGGACATAGAGCGAATATTTTAAACCCTAATTGGACAGAGGTTGGAGTTGGCTATGCACAAGGAGGAAATGTTGGTCACTATTGGGTACAAATTTTTGTTACTAGATAATAGTCATGTTTGCTATCCTAAGTCTATAAAGTTATAGATAGCTTACCAGTGAACATCGATTATTTCTATCTAAAAAAAATAAACATTAAGATCCTAGTTACCTGTTTTAAGGTGCTAGGATTTTTGTGTGTTAAGGTGCGTCCCACAATAAATTTATGCGTATTAATAATAAATTAAGTGTTTAATGGTATAATATAGTTAAGATTAAGAATTTTCTAATTACTAATTCAATCAAAAGAGTTGTTGGAAGGGGATGTGCTTACGTGCTAACATTTGGAACCATTATGAAACAGAATGCAGAGAAATATAATAATAAGCCTGCAGTTATTTTTCAAGAAAAACAATGGACATATGGTGAACTAAACATACGTGCAAACCAAATTGCAAACGCTTTCATTACAAAGGGATATAAAAAAGGTGATAAAGTTTCAGTTTTAATGAAAAACAATGCAGCTTATATTGAACTCATGGTTGGGTTATCAAAAATTGGCGTGACGATTGTTCCAATTAATTTTAGACTTGTCGGTCCAGAGATTGAATATATTGTTTTAGATTCACAATGTAGAGGATTCATTACAACGGATGAATATGCGAGTGATATTGAAGCTCTTTTACCAGTATTACCTCAATTGGATACGGTTATAGTAATAGGGAACTCTTCTTCTAGTAACCTAATAGATTATGAGACGTTTATACAAAATGGGTCCACAGCTGAACCGGATATTTATGTGAATGAAAACGATACTCTTTATCTTGGTTATACGTCTGGTACTACAGGTAAGCCGAAAGGTGTAGTAATATCTCATCGTTCTCGAATACTAACAGGAATGGTCGCAGCTTATGAATACAAAATAGATGAATCAGATGTACATATCGTAGCAGGGCCAATTTATCATGCGGCCCCATGGATTTTCTTGATGATGCAATTGATTGTAGGAGGTACTTTAGTTATTGAAGAATCCTTTACACCGGAACAATTCCTTGCAGATGTTGAGAAATACAAAGCCACAAATACTTTTATGGCACCAACGATGTTCAATTTTATTGTTAATTTAGACAATGAAACTCAAACGAAGTATGACACAAAGTCGATGAGAGTCCTGATTTCTGCTGGAGCTCCGCTACCTACACAAACGAAATTAGATGTATTAGAATTTTTCTCTAATGTAGATTTACATGAATTCTATGGATCTACTGAAAGTGCGATTACATTAAATATCAAACCAAAGGATATTCGAAGAAAAGAGAGTTGCGTTGGTCAGCCTTTTCCTTATGTAGAATGCCTTATTTTAGACGATAATAAGAAGCCAGTTGCAAATGGAGAAGTTGGAGAATTATATTTTAAGTCGCCATATCTATTAGACCATTATTATAATAATAAAGAGGCGACCGAGGAATCGTTCTGGCAAGACTATTTTACCGTTGGTGATTTAGCTTTACAGGATGAAGAAGGCTATTATTATATTGTTGATCGTAAAAAAGACATGCTAATTAGCGGTGGAGTAAATATATATCCAAAGGAAATTGAAAATGTTCTTTACTCACACCCGGATATACTGGATGTTGCTGTTATTGGAGTACCTGATTCAGTATGGGGAGAGTCTGTTAAAGCAATCGTAGTCCATAAAGAGGGAACAACTCCATCTAGTCAGGATATAATAAATTTTTGTCATGGAAAAATGGCAAGCTATAAAATCCCAAAATCAGTTGATTTTATAAAAGAGCTTCCAAGAAACCCTTCAGGAAAAATATTAAAAGTAGAGTTGAGATCAACATATAGGGAATCAGAACATACTAAATAAAATCCTAGTGTCATCAATGTTGAACCGAGATATAGTCTTACAGCAGGAGCATGTATGGGTAGATTTTAGGGAAAGAACATTTAAACTGGTATGGAGTTTGAGATTAAACATATAAACAAAAGAAGTCATCTATTTCACTACTTGATGACTTCTTTTGTTTAACCAGCCTTTCACAAGAAAATTATCTACTTTAAGTCTTCAATCTATCAGTAATATTTATAGGATTATTAAACTATAATATTGAATCTATGATATAGAACATTTTAAATAAGGTGGGAGAAACTATGAAAACACGTGTTACTGAGATTTTCGGCATTAAATATCCAATTGTTCAGGGAGGACTTGCGTATCTTGCTTATGCAGATTTGGCAGCTGCGGTTTCGAATGCTGGTGGGCTTGGACAAATTACAGCAGCTACACTAGGTACACCAGAAAAGTTACGAGAAGAAATCCGTAAAGTCCGTACTCTTACCAATAATCCATTTGGCGTAAATTTTGCAATTGCAAAGCACGACAACGGTGGAAAATATCAGGAATTACTTGAAGTTGCCATTGAGGAAAAGGTACCGGCTATCTCTTTAACAGGAGCGAACCCACAACCTGTATTTGAACGAATTAAAGGAGAAAACATTCGCACGCTTGTCCTTGTAGCAGGGGTTAGACAAGCTATAAAAGCTGAAGAACTTGGTGCTGATGCTGTGATGGCAGTTGGACAGGAAGGTGGTGGACATTTAGGACGGGACGATATTGGAACAATGGTGCTTATTCCTCGTGTCGTAGATTCTGTTTCAATTCCAGTATTAGCTAGTGGAGGCATTGGTGATGGACGTGGATTACTCGCATCTCTGTCACTTGGTGCAGAAGGAGTTGAAATGGGGACTCGTTTTATTGCAACGAAGGAATGTATTCAAGCACATGAGAAATATAAACAGGCAATTGTTAATGCAAGTGAAACGGATACAGTGATTATTAAGAAAACAATAGGTGCACCGGGACGAGTCCTAAAAAGTGATTTTGCAATGAGTATTATCGAACGCGAACAAGAAGGAACAACTTACGAAGACCTGAAAGATTTAATTAGTGGTAAAGCAAATCTTACATATATCTATGATGGTAATGAAGTAGAAGGCTTCGGATGGGCTGGGCAAGTAATCGGTCTAATCAAAACTATTCCGACAGTACAGGAATTGTTTGATGAGATGATCCTAACGGCAGAAGAAGGACAGAATCGTATAAGAAAAATTTTACGTAAAGAGGGTTAGATGACTCAGAAACTTGAACTTATTTACTTATTATAATAATTAAATCTGGAGGTTTTATGATGGATGATAGAAATTATAGATGGAGTAACAATCAAATACGAAACCAAGTTAAGGTACTTGAAGGAGAAAAAAGTCCTGATATTATCCTTACAAACGCAACCTATTTAAATACGTATTTGGAAGAATGGACAGTAGCAAATATTTGGATATTTGAAGACCGTATTGTTTATGTTGGAGAGGATCTCCCTAATAAGTTAGATGGGCATGAGATTGTAGATTGTCAGGGGAAATTTGTTGTACCTGGATATATTGAGCCACATAGCCACCCTTTTCAGTTATACAACCCTCTTACTTTTGCAAATTATGCAGGCCAATTTGGTACAACGACATTAATTAGTGATAACATAACTTTTTTCCTTAACCTCCCTACTAAAGTAGCTTTTGAATTACTAGATGAATTTAAAAATATTCCATCAAGCATGTATTGGTGGTGTCGCTTTGATGGGCAAAGTGAATATCTAAATAATGAAGAGATCTTCAATACGGAAGATGTTCTCTCTTGGCTTCAACATGAATCAGTGCTACAAGGCGGGGAGCTAACAGCGTGGCCGAAATTACTAAATGGAGATAACCAAATGTTAACCTGGGTACAAGAGGCAAAGAAGTTACATAAAAAAGTAGAAGGACATTTTCCAGGTGCTTCTGAACGTACTTTGGCAAAGTTTATGTTATTTGGTATAGACTGTGATCATGAAGCAATGACAGGTCAAGAAGCACTTACACGTCTAATGCAAGGCTATACAGTATCTCTTAGACATTCGTCAATTCGACCTGATTTAGAAATTTTATTAAAAGAACTAATAGAGCTAGGTATTAAGAAATTTGATAGATTATTCTTTACAACGGATGGGTCACATCCTTACTTTTATGAAAGTGGAATGACTGATAGACTGATAGACTTAGCAATTAATCATGGTATTCCAGTAATTGAAGCTTATAAAATGGCAAGTTATAATATTGCGCGCTACTATAATATAGAACATTTACACGGATCAATTGCTACAGGGAGAATAGCTAATATAAATATATTAGAGAGCAAAAGCAATCCTACACCGATTAGTGTGCTAGCAAAAGGGAAATGGATTAAGAAAAATGAAATAGCTAGTAATGATGCACCAATCATCGACTGGGACAATTATCAACTAACCCCACTTACTTTAAGCTGGGATTTACATGCGGATGATTTGAACTTTACAAGCCCTATTGGTATTAAATTAGTAAATAACGTTATTACCCAAACATATGAAAAAAATATTGAGTTATCTAATGATGAATTATCACTTGACTATGACGAATGTTTTCTTATGATGATTGCTAGAGATGGAACATGGAGAATCAATACATTAGTAAAAGGGTTTGCCGAACAAATAGGCGGGTTTGCTAGTTCTTATTCTGGAACAGGTGATATCTTACTAATAGGTAAAAATAAAAAAGATATGCTAATTGCTTTTGAACGGATGAAAGCAGTTGGTGGTGGTATGGTCTTAGTGGAAGAAAATCATATTATCCATGAAATTCCATTAACCCTAACGGGAATCATGTCTGAATTAGATATGGATTGTCTAATTAAAGCTGAGAAAAAAATGATTGAGTTACTAAAAAAGATGGGCTATAAATATGATGATCCAGCTTTCACTTTATTATTTTTTTCAGCAACACATTTACCATTTATTAGATTGACTCCAAGTGGGTTATATGATGTAAAAAATAAAAAAGTTTTGGTTTTGCCAACTATAAGAACTTGATGAACTGGAAAAGAAATTAGATAAAATAATAGAATTATTGGAAAAGGAAAAAAAGTGATTGTAGTTTTGATGTATACATAATTAATAGATTGCCTACTAGAACGTTGATTTTATTCAAAATAATATGAAAAGTGCGGTGGATATATGAGTTTTTGGACTTGGTTAGCAATTGCAGTTGCACTACTAAGTGGAATCATAGCTGGAAATTTAGGGAAGAAGAAATGAGTTAATTGTAAGCTATCATTGATTTACTTAATATAAAAATTTCGGGAGGTATTTATGAACAATATATCCCAGCAAAGTTATATGAGTATTCTTTCTTTCATGGAGGAAGTCAATCACACTGAAGATGATATTCAAAAAATGTTAACACATTTTGAAAGAATATTAGGATATTCCCAATCTATTCTTTGGAGATGCGATAATAAATACAATTTACAGCCGATATGTAAATTAAATATAGCCCAAAAACCAATTGATGAGTATATTAAATACTACAATAAATTAGATGTTTACTTAAATCCAAGACATAATAAGCATTTAAACCAAAAAAGAAATTGTGTACACCGTATTTTAGATCTTATTCCTAAAGAAGAATATGAAAAGTTGGAATTATATAATGATTTTTTTAAAAAATATCATCACTATGATATTATGACTATGTATTTATACAATAAAACTAGTCTTAACGTAGGTAGAGGAGACGGGAAGGGGTTCAATGTAAATATCCCTTTACCTGCTGGCACAGGAAATGCAGGGTATCTATATGCATTTGAAAAAGCTGTAGACCCATCGTTGATCAATTTCAGCCAGAACTAATTATTGTCGCTGCTGGACAAGATGCTGGTGTGTTCGATCCACTTGCTCAAATGATCGTAACAGCTGATGGGTTTGGACAGTTCGCCACGTTTGTTAAAAAATTGGCTGAGCGACACTGTGACGGACGTCTAGTTGTTTGTCATGAAGGTGGCTATAGTCCGTCGTATGTTCCATTTTGTACACTTAGAATCATTGAATCATTAAGTGGTTTACAAAGTAAAGTTGTAGAAGATCCATTTTTCGGAGCAATACAATGACTTCCAAGTAATATTTTGGCTCCACACCAAAAAGAAGCTGTAGAACAAGTGATAAAAGTGCAATCTGATTATGAGGGATAAAAAAGTGCAATTTGCATAACCAATCAATAATTGTAAATGAAGACTTAGTAGGTAACGCAAAACGGATGGGGGATAAACTCCTTAAAGGTTTAAAATACCTAGAAGAAAATCACAAAATTACTGCTAGAGCTAAAGCGATTGGATTAATGGGTGGAATGGAAATGTTAGCAGACCCAGAAAGTAATAAACCATTTGATCCATCAATGTATGCGGCTCTTCAAGGAAAAGGGGATGTGTATCACGCGATGAAGGAGTTTTTTAAGAAGGAAGAACAGGAAATGAAGATATAAACAATTAACCCCCGCTTGCAGCAAAGGCTGTGCGCGGGGGTTAACCTTTAACAGAGTTAGAGCTATATTCATAGGAAATAACCTAGGAGAAGCTCTCCTTTGTCCTTTGGTGTTTTGTCAGGACCATTTATACCAGTCAGAATACTAGGTTATAAGGAATATTAGAAGTTTTTTAATTTGACTTCAATCGTTGGTATTTATTTAGGAAAACATCAAGCTCTTGGCTACATTCAATAGTATCAGGATGATTAAATCCTTTTGATTGAGCTAACTTAATCATACGAATTCGTAATGTATCAATTTTGTATTCCAACTCTATTATTAAGGCCCTTTTATCCATAACCATACTCCTACTTTAAGAAATAAAATAAGACAACATAGACCATTATATAGTAGTATTAATGCCTGTTAACCGGTTCGACAATAATTCTTATAAATCGACAAAACCTTTTGAGACTTTATAAAAAAATAGTATCAAAGTACTTATAATTCTTAAAAAAGGTGCCAAACTAATAGGAAAATTAATCTGGGCACCTTTTTCATAATTCTTGTTTATTTTAACAAAGGAATCTTTATTACTAGCTTAAATCTTTGTATAACTAGTAGAGTGACTAACAATGGAATATGTATAGTTATAATACCAGCTAAAATTCGTGACCACGTACCTGCTGCAATTTGTTCAAATGGAATAATTTGAGTAAGAGGAAGAAGTAAAATGATTTCAAAAAATACTAACAAAATAAACCCAATGATACCAATAATAAAACCATGAAGTATTTTAAAACGGAAAATTATCACTACTAATAATGCGAACACTGTTAAGTTAATTAAAGGTTTGACTGAATTCATCATATAAATACTTAAAGTAAAAGCTACTCCACCATATAATACTGAGAAAATAAGCAGAGATTTTAAGTTCTTCTTGATTGAAATACCAAAAAGAGCAAAAGAAACTGCGAGCATAAAGAATGCTTCTGGAAACGATAATAAAAAGAAACTAAACCACTCCATAATAACTCCTTTCTTGTTGTAAAGCATTGATGATATTAGTAGTATAATATTTTTGGCGGCTAAAAGCGACATTTTAAAACTACCCATATATATTATGGAATCATTAGGTGTTAGTGGCTGATTTTGCATTAATAATAGGATTTTGACTAGAAAAAAAGCTATGTTCGGTAGTTCTATCAACATAAATACCTAATCTTTGGCTACTCTTACACTAACGTGATTGATCATTTTCCACCAATTTCGGAAATGAGATTTCAATACTTACTATATTACCTGTAGTATCGACTTCCAAAAAACCATTATATTTCTCAGTAACTTCTTGGATAATTGCTAAGCCGTATCCCCTATCTGATTTCGATTTAGTAGAATAACCGATTTTGAAATGATTTTCAGTAATCTCTTTCAAAATAGAGGTGTTTTTTACGATTAATTTCATTGTATCATTGACTTTCACAATTTCTAATTCGATTTTGCGTTCTTCATTAGGCATTTTAAGTGTTGCTTCATAGGCATTATCAAGCAAGTTGCTAATTAATCGTATTAAATCGGTAGAAGATAAAATAGTTTCAATTTCTTCATTTGCTATATTCACGCTAAAAGGTATGCCTGCTTTTTGATACTTGCCCATTTTCGAATATAGCATTGAAGAGAGAATAGGATTTTTTATCGTCAATGCCTTATTATTAATATTAATATCACCGATCATTTCTTGAATGTATTTATCAGCGGCATCAAAGTTCTTTATTTTTATTAGTCCGGAAATAACCGTTAAGTGATTGTTAAGGTCATGGCGGTCAGATCGAACTGAAGTAACTAGGGACCGGAACTCTTCAACATGAGTAGATTCAGTATTATAAACTTTTCGTTTCTCCTCGCGTTTAAAGATTTTCCCTAATATGTAAAGAGATAGAATGTTTAATACAATAACGAAAATTAAGTGAATTGGGACCCCAATGATATCAAGAGCATTATCCTTTAAGCCTGCGATTGAAATAATAGCGAAGAAAACTAACAATAATTGAATTAAGATGATAAGTACTAAAGTGACAAAATTCATAAAATTGAACATTTATGGCTTGTAACAAAAAAACAGCCATTTTACTCCTTAAAGTTAGTTTTAATAGGATTATAACACAAAAAATATAGATTTTTGACGTTCTCATAAATGTGTTTATTCATACACATTGGTAGACTCTAAATTTATACCACCAAAGAATGTCAGACTGTTTACTACTGCAGTCCTTTTGGTGATAAAAGATATAATAGTTCCAGAAAATGCATTAGGCTTAAAGTATTTTATCCACCGTCAACTCCTTCTCATGTCGTTCCTCCTATATCTTACTTAGCGATCTTTGAATATAGCTAAGTGGATATAGGAGGAAGGAAACACTTACCTTATAGAAATACTTACAAGCTATTTTTATGGTTTTACACGGGCACCGAAAAAGTCCAATCAAAACGATTCAAGAAGTTCTAGCTCTATACGTTGCGCGCTTGTTATGAATAAACCACTCATAGCGCTCTATGTCTGTAGCAGTCTTATCCTAGTAGTAATAATTTAATTCTATATTGCATTACAATATTTTTTTTGTTAAAATCGTTTCATAGCTAACGATTAAGAAAACTTAAGGAGGGGTGTCATATTCATAAATTTAATGACGCTGGGGATTTACTTCCTGAAGAGAAAGATACGATCAACCTCTTAACGAAATTACCAATGAATTCACTTAACTTAGATGCAATTGCTGTTGTTACTAATATTTATCGAATTGCTCAAGGGTTAAGAAATAAAATGGAGCGAGAGGTCTTATCGGAGTACAACCTATCGTGGACATCCTTTTCAATACTATATGATTTGTGGATAGGAAATTCGATCGAAACGAAAAAATTAGCAGAATCGGCAGGGGTAACTAAAGCCACTGTAAGTAATATTACGAATACATTAGAACGTAAAGAACTTTGCTATCGTAAAGTGGACAATAGGGATAGAAGGATAACGTACGTTACGATAACGGATAAAGGGAAGCAAGTAATGGAAGAACTATATCCTCGTTTTCATGAAGGGGAAGTTCAGATCGTTTCAAGTTTGACTGTGGGCGAGCAAAAGAACATATCAGAGTTATTGAGGAAAGTAATTCGAGAGTCTGGCTTTTGATTTAAACAATTTAATATGAAAAGAGCTGTGATCGGAAATCTAGTAGTAGCTATCTCCCTGTATCAGAGAGTCGATGGTTGGTGTGAATCGACACATAGGTAGGACGAAATACATTCCCTGAGCTTTCTTTGTTACAGTAATAGTGACAGAGACGGATGAACCGTTATTCAATTAAGTGGGAGATCGTAATCTTCAACAAGGGTGGTACCGCGTGCAAAACCACGTCCCTTCTATAGTTAGGGATGTGGTTTTTTATGTTTATCAGGACGTATAAATACTTTAGTTTGGAAAGTGGGCATATTCAAACAAATTCCGCTTTGCGGGTTATATTTTATTATTGGAGGAATGAAAAATGAGTGAATTAATCAAACAACTAACAGAAGAACAACTAATAGAGGTTAAAAGACAGATGGAAATATACAAGCAAGGTGTACAAGATATTATCCCACTCGAAGATTTAGAAAAGAAAGTTGCAAAATCAGTGCTAGAAAACAGACCACTAAAAATCAAACTAGGGTTAGATCCTTCAGCCCCAGATGTACACCTTGGCCATACTGTTGTACTTAAGAAAATGAAACAGTTTCAAGATAACGGTCATATTATCCAATTATTAATTGGAGATTTTACAGGCAAGATTGGAGATCCAACCGGTAAGTCTATTGCTAGAAAACCATTAACCGATGAAGAAGTTAAATACAATGCAACAACGTACTTTGAGCAATTTGGAAAAGTGATGGACATGGATAAAGTTGAGCTACATTATAATTCGGAGTGGCTATCAAAATTAAACTTTGAAGACGTCGTTCAACTAGCAGGAAAAATAACCGTCGCAAGACTAATGGAAAGGGACGATTTTGAAGAAAGAATTGCTCTTGGTAAGCCGATCTCACTTCATGAGTTCTTCTACCCGTTAATGCAAGGCTACGATTCGGTGGTTTTAGAGTGTGATATTGAACTAGGTGGAACGGACCAGCATTTTAACATTTTAATGGGACGACACTTCCAAGAAAAGTTCGGAAAAGAAAAACAAGTAGCAATGCTTATGCCGTTACTTGAAGGTCTTGATGGTGTAGAAAAAATGTCAAAATCAAAGAAAAACTATATTGGTATTGATGAAAGTCCACAAGAAATGTACGGGAAAGCAATGTCTATTCCAGATGAGTTAATGAATAAATACTTTGAACTCATTACTGACTTTTCACCAGAGCAAATTGCAGAAATTAAGAAAAACTTGGAGTCGGGAGAATTACATCCTAGAGACGCAAAAATGCTCTTAGGGAAAACGATTGTAAAAATGTACCACGGTGAAGAAGCAGCGAAAAAAGCGGAACAGCAATTCGTGTCAGTCTTTCAAAAAGGGGCGGTACCAGATGAGATCCCAGTGGCTGACTGGAAGGGTAATAAAGAAGTTCTCATTCTTGAACTCCTTGTTACTTTAGATTTATTAAGCTCAAAAAGTGAAGCACGCCGAATGATTGATAATAGAGGTGTGAAAATAAATGGTGATAGAGTAGAAGACACTGGTATGCTCGTTACCATTAAGGATGGATTGGTTATACAAGTAGGAAAGCGGAAGTTTGTTAAAATAAAATTATGATGTGATTGGAATATTTCGATAGAAACTAACTTAATGAAGCCACAGAAAAAGTGAAATACACACTTTTTTCTGTGGCTTTTACCTTTAGTAAGCTATATTATAATCAAGTTATAGCCTGTTCTATATACTATTTTCAAAAAATAATGTAATACCTTGACTTCTTTTGTCGAAATCATATAAATTTATAAATAATCATACATAATATATGTTATCAGCTATTGTTAATTTACTAGAATTGAGGACGTATTATGATAATGCCTACTATTATTAAAGATTTTATATTAAATCTTTCCTTTGTGTTTCTACTGTATTTTGTCTATTACGGTTATATCGAAGGGAAAATAAAGAATCGTTATTCAAATGAACTTTTTATTGGTGTCTTATCCGTACTTGCGATAGTGTTGTGTATGACATTTCCTGCATACCCTATTACTGGCTTTATCTTTGATATGCGACAAGTACCTTTTATCATTGGTGCATTATATGGAGGGCGTAGAGTTGCGCTATCCCTTCTAATTGTAATAATATCATATCGTTTTTTCCTAGGGTTAGATGCGGGTTTTTATGTCACTGTTGTCATGTATGCAATTTTATTTCTTGTATTGCTTTATGCTATTCCACTTTTTAAAAAGGCAAATTTGACAAAAGAAAAGGTGAAAATCACCTTAGTATGTTCGGTTTTTGGTAAAGCAATATTAGCTATTTCATTGTACTTTTTTGGAATTAGTAATGATTTAAGTGTAATAATGAGTTTGCTTATTGTTTATGGGTCACAGACTGTAGGAATTGTCTTGTTTGTTACATATATTGAACGTGCGAAAAAAGAACAGCTAATGATAGGTGAGATAAAAAAACTTGAGAAATTAAGAGTTGTTAGTGATATAGCAGCGAGTATCTCACATGAAGTACGAAACCCTCTAACTGTTACGAAAGGTTTTCTACAATTACTTCGAGAACCGGGGCTTCCTCCTGAAAAGCAGAGAATGTATGCGGATCTTTCATTAGATGAATTAGAACGCGCGGAGTCGACGATTTCTGATTATCTAACGTTTGCGAAACCTTCATTAGAAAATACGGAAATACTTGACTTAGAAAAAGAACTAGAGTACCTAAACAAAGTCATGATTCCTTATGCTAATATGCATAGTGTCGATGTAGTTGTTGAAGTTAAACACAAGCTTTTCATTGTTGGTGAACGTCAAAAGTTACATCAATGTTTGATTAATCTATCTAAGAACGCAATAGAAGCTATGCCTGACGGGGGATGTTTAAACGTCATATTGGAAGAACAAGAAGGACGAGTGGTAATTACAATTATAGATACAGGAGTCGGAATGAATTCAGAACAAGTTAATCGACTTGGAACACCGTATTATTCGACGAAAGATAAAGGGACAGGTTTAGGTACAATGGTTGTTTATAGCATCGTAAAAATAATGAATGGAGAGATGAATGTTGAAAGTGAAGTTGGTAAAGGGACTACTTTTACACTTTCGTTTCCAAAAATGGACCCTACTAGTTGAAGAGTACAATACTAGAATTTGATTGAAATTTATATATATTCAGACGAAAAGGCATCTTCACTCAAAGAAGATGCCTTTTCATATAATAGTAACTTCAAATGCATTTATGTTGAGACATATGTCGTTACTATTACGTTTTTTAGAAAATTAAATGTATCAAACACTATACATATTTTGTTTTTTATAGTATATTTCAGGATGTTTAATTTTAAAGGGAGTGTATATTCATATGAAACAAAATTATCTTATTATAATTTCCTTCGTAGCTTTTATTGTTTTTCTGTTAATATCGTACCAGTCCATTTATGGCAATGGGTTAGTATACGATGATATTCTGATTGCATGGATTCAAACTAATCATTTACCCTATTTTACTGAAATAATGCGAGTGGTAACAGCAGTAGGTTCAGGTGAAATGATTTTGATAATAACGTTTGTCATTGTATTCCTATTGTTAGTTAAGAAGAATGTCTTTACTAGCATATTTTTATTATCCATTACAATTGGTGGCATTTTCATTAACTTTGTATTAAAGGTCTTATTCCAAAGAGAACGACCAGGAGAGGGAAGAGAACTTGAAGTATTCAACTATTCACTTGAAATTCCATCTTACAGTTTCCCTAGTGGACATACTATGCGAAGTGTAATACTTTTTAGCTTTTTAATTTACTTGATATATCAAGTAATTAATCATTATTCAATAAAAATATTATTATCTATTTTATGTGGAATAATGATAATTCTCATTGCTCAAAGTAGAGTGTACTTAGGACTACATTATCCATCTGATATTATTTCAGCGATAAGTATCTCAATATCTTGGTTCTTTGTCTGCTTGTATTTCTTTAGAAAGTTTAAACCAAAACGAAAAGTAGGTTTCACCTTTCAATAAATAATATGTTATAAATTTAGGAACTGTTTTAACGACAGTTCTTATTTTAATTTTGCGAGACAAGTAAGGAGTAAAATACTGCGAGCAAAGAAGAAAGAGAAGTACTTGCAGCAGTAATAGAAGTAATTTTATTAGTCAATATAATCATTGACACCATTTGCTAGCTTAAGTATATTAAATAGGTACAAATAATAACTGTTACGATTTATTGTATTAGTAAAAGTTTTTATTCTACATTTCTTATAATATATAAATCGTAATGATTACATTTATCGAAAGAGTAGTGGTACATACTAGCTATCGAAAAAATATTAGGAGTGGAATGAATGTTTAAAAAGAAAGTAGTTCTGTTTATTATGATTGCAGCTCTTTTTACAGTTATTACTGGTTGTAATAATGCGAAAGAAACAGTTAATAAAGAGGTGGCAAGTGAAACCTCAGAATCTAGTAAGAAGTCTGTTACATTGTTGTTTAGTTTTGCATCAAAAACTATTGACCCTCATCAAGACTGGATGGGTGTTCGTGCTGGAATTGCAGAAACGCTTGTAAAAATTGATGAACAGTTGGAAATTCAACCATGGTTAGCAGAGTCATGGAAGCAAGCCGATGAGAGAACATGGATATTTACTATTAGAGATGGAGTTACGTTCCATGATGGATCATCTGTTGATGGAGAGGCAGTTTTGGCTTCGTTTGAACGTCTAATTGAAGTTAACGATGCAATTGCATCAAGCTTAAAAATTGAATCTATGGAAGCAGATGGTCAAGAAATTAGTTTTATCACTTCTGAAGAATACCCAGCATTTCTTTCAGAATTAGTCCATATAAATACTGCTATCATAAAAGCTGATCACGAAAATATTAGTGAACAACCAATCGCTACTGGTCCATTTCAAGTAGTTGGATTTACAACTGAAGCTGAGATTAACCTTGAAAGGTACGAAGAATACTGGGATGGTGCAGCTAATTTAGATGAAGTAACAATTAAATTTAACTCGGATGGTAATGTTCGAGCACTAGCTCTTCAATCAGGTGAAGTCGATATTGCGTATCATTTACCTCCAGAAGGATTAGCACCAATTGAAAATAGTGTCAACCTTCGTGTTGAATCAGTTTCAAGTTTACGTGTTCATTTTCTACTATATAATGCTGCAAAGCCCGAATTACAAGATGTTAACGTACGTAAAGCTTTAGACTTACTTGTTAATCGTCCAATCGCAGTAAATGAAATCATGAATGGACATGCAACAGCAGCAAATGGTCCTTTCTATCCTGAATTTCCATTTGCGAGTGAAGAGGAACCAGTAAATTATGACCCAACGCAAGCAGAGGCATTACTAAATGAAGCTGGGTATGCATTAAACGAAAATGGAAAGTTAGAAAAAGATGGAGAGATTCTTCAATTAACATTGGCGACGTATCAGGGCAGACCTGAACTACCGTTAATGGCGCAATACTTCCAAGCGGAAGCAGCAAGTCTAGGTATTGATTTGAATATCGTGACGGTTGAAAACATTGATAGTTATTTATGGGAACAGCAGGATGAGTGGGATATCGCAACATATTCCATATTAACAGCTCCGCGCGGAGACGGAGGCTACTTCTTAAATGTATCCTATTTGCCTGAGGGTTCGCTAAATCCAGGACAAATTACTATTCCTGCATTAAATGAGCTAACACAACAATTAAATGTAACATCAGATTTAAACGAACGGATTTCTCTTCAAAAACAAGCTGTGGCAATTATCCAAGAAGAGGTACCACAATCGTTTATCCTACATCCTCATATTATTGTTGGCGTAAATGAGCGGATAAAAAACTGGAGTCCCGGTTCTGAAGAATACTATTTAATTACGAATAAAATGAATGTTGAATAGTAACGAAATAGAAGTGGCATTTGCTATGAGGACCAAAGACGACTGAAAAGTTCAATTAGCAGATTTAAGAAGTGGTAATGACTTCGCGCATTACTTCGAGGATGTCCCCAAAGGTAAAAAATGACCTTTTGGGACATCCTCTTCTTGTTGACTAGTAAATAACGTTGTTCAGGAGGTGAAGAATATGCTTAGAGTCTTATCGATTATTGGTTCGAGGATAATTCAATTACTCATTATGGTATTAGTTCTTTCGTTTATCACTTTTTTATTAATGAAAATTACACCTGGCGATCCAATTAGAGCGATTTTAAAGGTAGACGATGTGATTTCCACAACGGTTGATGAAGAGAGGTTAATGAAAGAGTATGGTTTTGACCAACCAATTTTAGTCCAATATGGTCAGTGGATTTGGAGTGTTGCACAGTTAGATTTGGGTGAATCGATCATTGCTAATAGGCCTGTTCTAGATATGATCATGAGCAGATTACCAGCGACAATTGCATTATCAATAGGGGGATTGATTGTACTTTTTGTCATTTCTGTTCCACTTGGAATAGTAGGTGCAGTTTACGAAGGGCGTTGGCCCGATTATCTCAGCAGATGGATAGCGATGATCGGTGCCTCTATCCCAAGCTTTTGGTTAGGGTTACTATTAATCTATTTTTTCTCACTACAACTCAATCTTTTACCTGTTATGGGGAAAGGTACTCTTGCTCATTTTGTTTTACCATCTATAACTCTTGGGATTGCAATGGCTCCAATGTATATTAGGTTATTACGAGAACGGCTTATATCAACGTTGCAAAGTCCATACATAGAGGCTGCAAAAGCGAGAGGATTAAGGAAAGAACGAATACTTATTTTTCATGCTTTACGAGGAAGTCTTATTCCTTTAGTAACTATGTTTGGTTTAAGTATTGGAAGTTTACTGGGAGGGATAACTGTTATAGAGATTCTCTTTTCTTGGCCAGGAATGGGAGAACTGATAGTGAATGCTGTGATGCATCGAGATTATCCGGTCATTCAAGGTTATATTCTCGTGGTTGGTTTTCTTGTAGTCGTAACAAACTTAATTGTTGACTTATTATATTTAGTGATTAACCCACAAATTAAGCAAGGAAAGGATTTAGGGTGATGGAAACAACATTAAATAAGACATCGCGACTTCTACGGAATCCGAATATCGTTTTTGGAATGTTGCTTGCTATATTCCTTGCAGGTATTACATTTCTTGGAGGAGTTCTCACGCCTCATGATCCGTTTCAAATTAATATGGGGAACAGGTTACAAGGAGCTTCGTCTGTACATTGGTTAGGTACGGATCAATTAGGTAGAGATGTTTTTTCAAGGATCGTATATGGTGCTAAATTAACGATTGGTTTAGGTATGTTTGCTATCCTAATGGCCATCTTCATTGGAGTCCCAATCGGACTTATCTCTGGCTATATTGGTGGGAAGATTGATGCATTCTTTATGAGAATAATTGACGGGATTTTGGCTTTTCCAGATTTTATCTTGGCTATTGCTATTGCAGGAATGTTAGGTCCTAGCTTAACCAATATAGTCATTGCAATTGTTCTAGTTCGGTGGATTGTTTATGCACGAGTCGTAAGGGGATTAGTCCTTGTGGAAAAAGAGAAAGAGTATGTATTAGTTTCAAAAGCTGCTAATTCAAGCTCTCTAAAAACAATACGGAAGCATTTATTACCTCAAGTTATTCCAGATATTATTGTCATGGCAGCAATTGATGTAGGAAAAGTGATTTTACTTATTTCAGCTTTATCTTATATTGGCCTTGGAGCGCAGCCACCTATCCCAGAGTGGGGAGCGATGCTTAACGATGGTCGTGGTTATTTTCAAGTGATACCTTCGCTTATGATTTATCCAGGACTTGCAATAATGATTACGGTTCTATGTTGTAACCTACTTGGCGATGGGTTAAAAAGTTATTTCGATATCAGAAAAGGGAGGGATTATTTGTGAGTAAACCTCTAATTTTCATTCAAGATTTGTGTATTGAGCAAGGAAAAGAGAATAATTTTCTAGTAAAAAAGAGTAATATAAAGATAGAAAAAGGGGAGATTGTCGGTCTAATTGGAGAGAGTGGTAGTGGGAAGAGCTTAACTGCAAGAGCAATAATGGGACTTCTTCCTTCAGAAATGAATGTATCTGGTCATATTTTTTATCAAGGGACAGATTTGTTATCAATTTCTCAAAAAGAACATCGAAAACTTCTTGGTCGTGAAATAGGGATGATTTTTCAAGATTACCGTGGTAGTTTTACTCCTTATATAAAAGTAGGAAAACAAATGATAGAAACGATTTGTACTCATCAGAAAGTACAGAAGAAAGAAGCAATAACTATAGCTTATTCAGTTCTTGAAGAAATGGGGTTAGATTCAGAGCGGGTTTATCGAAGTTATCCTTTTCAATTAAGTGGTGGGGAAGTTCAACGAGCTACGATAGCCATGACTCTAGCATTAAGGCCTGCCTTACTTATATGTGATGAAATTACTACAGCCTTGGATGTGATGAATGGCGAAAAGGTACTAGATTATATAGACAAAATTCGTAATAATACAGGATGCGCGGTGTTAATGATTACTCATGATTTAGCTCAAGCATATAAGCGAACTGACCGTATGTATGTGATGAATCAAGGTGAAATCGTTGAAGAAGGGCTACCAGAACAAATTCGTTGCCATCATAAACATCCATATACAAAAAAATTATGTTCTTGTTTACTTTCTCTCCCAGAAGAGAAGCCATTACAAAATGTAAGAGTGAGTGCGTTATGAGTTTAATAGTAGATGGATTATCAAAACATTATTCAAAGAGCATACAAGCCTTACAAAATATTTCTTTTCGTGTTGCGGAAGGGGAATGCATAGGAATTGTAGGAGAAAGTGGTAGTGGTAAGAGTACTCTCGCAAGGATACTTATAGGGTTAGAACCTTATAAAGAAGGCTGTATCAAGATAAATGGTCAATCAATAGCACCGAAAAAACGAGCCCTTTTACGTGAGTTCAGAAAGAATGTTCAAATGATATTTCAAGATTCTACAGGTGCTCTTAATCCCAAGTTACCGATATGGAAAAGTATAGTAGAGCCTTTAGATAATTATAAGGAATTTACGCCCTCCTTTATATCTGTAGAAGGACTTTCAAGAAGAGAAATTGCAGAAGCCCTTTTAGAGTTAGTAGGATTGGACAGGAAAATGGTTGATCGTTATCCAGGAGAATTAAGTGGGGGTCAAAAGCAGCGCGTATGTATTGCTAGAGCAATAAGCATTGAACCGGCTTTTCTCATTTGTGATGAACCTACAGCAAGCTTAGATGTTACGGTTCAAGTTCAAATATTGGAGTTACTGAAGGACCTCCAAAAGAAAACGAATATGACGATTCTTTTTATTTCTCATGATATAAGGGCAGTTTCCTTTCTATGTGAAAAAATGATCGTACTTCATAATGGCATCATCGTTGATCAGTTTAGGTTGGAAGAGCTTTATCATAAGGAGCGTCACTCATATACCAAGGCCTTAATTGAAGCAGCGAAAATCGACTAAATTTAGTGATGTAAATAGTGGATTAAGCCTTTTGAAAATTTATAGTAAATGAGGAAGCGTATGAAACTAGAGACAGCGCCTACAGAGTTAAAGAATACGATTCCCTTTAGCCAAAAAGAGTATTTAATATTAGCAGTTCCACTAATCATTTCAGGTATCTCTACCCCAATATTAGGTGCAGTCGATACAGCAGTGGTTGGTAGGATTCCGGACCCAGCTGTTATTGGTGGAGTAGCGATTGGTGCCGTTATTTTTAATACAATGTATTGGTTATTAGGGTTTCTTCGAGTTAGTACAAGTGGATTTACGGCTCAGGCTGAAGGAGCAAATAACCAAAGTGAAATACTTTTATCTTTATTCCGCCCGATGATCATTGCAATGATATTTGGTATGTTCTTCGTCATTTTTCAACAACCTATTTTACAAATTGCTTTAGCTGTTATCGGAGGTAGTGAAGCAGTATCATCCTTTGCAGCAACCTACTTTTCTATTCGAATATGGGGTGCACCATTTATTTTGCTCAGCTATGTCATTATTGGTTGGTTAATTGGGATGGGGAAGGTACGCCTAGCTTTAGCAACTCAAATACTAATGAATGTATTAAATATTGTATTAGATTTTATTTTTGTTTTAGGTTTTGGAATGGGAGTTAGCGGAGTTGCGTATGCGACATTGATTTCTGAAGTTACATCTGTATTATTTGGTTTATGGCTTATTATACGTTTAAATAATCTGACATTAGCTGACTTTAACCTTAATAAGCTATTAGATTCTGAACCATTACTTAAAATGATGAAAGTTAATCGTGACTTATTCTTACGTACTGTATGCCTCCTTATAATGACAGGAATATTTACTGCAAAGGGTGCAAGTATGGGAGAAATTACGTTAGCGGCGAATGCCATTTTACTACAAATTCATTATATTATGGCATATATGCTAAGCGGTTTTGCTAATGCCTCAAGTATTATTGTTGGTAGATCTATTGGAGCTAAGAATCAATCGCTTTATAAACGTGCCTATAAGCTCTCTGCTCAATGGGGCTTTATTTCGGCCATTTTCTTATCATTCATTATGATAGGTTTTGGAGAAAGTATCGTTGGGTTATTTACAACAATTATAGAAGTACGAGTAGTAACGGTTGAAGCATTATTCTGGATGCTTGTTTATCCTATTGTTGGCTTTTGGGGCTTGCAATTAGAAGGGATATTCTCAGGAGCTACAGAGGCTGGTCCTGTGAGAGATTCGATTGTCTTAGCATTAATTATGTTTCTATTTGCCCTATGGTTCTTTGTACCTCTGTATCAAAACCATGGAGTATGGATTGCATTTGTATTATTTACTTTTTTCCGTTCTTTCTTTTTATCATTATATATTCCGAAATTAACGCGTTTAAAGTTTACTTGAATGAATTAATGTCTCTTTGTCAATGATAACCCTGTAGGAGGGGTGAATCATAATGGCTCAAGATGTCTTATGTGAAGTAAGTAATTGCGTGTACAATGAACAAGGAAACAAATGTGCTGCTTCAGAAATTTATGTAGTAAGTCACAAAGGGAAAGAAGCCGCTTCTCAAAAAGAAACGGACTGTAAAACATTTGAACCAGGAATGTAATCAGAAAGAGACAGCCAAGTACGTGGTTGTCTCTTTTCTTTATGTTATTATTGATAATGATTATCATTTTTATTCGTGATTTCATCAGTTTTTTTGCCTAGAAATTGAGAGAGGATTTTCTACCTTTTTTAGGACAATACGGAGGCAAAAAGTAAGCCATAGCGACGCATATAGAGAGAGGTCGCTACAGCTTTGTTGGGAGAGTCATATAATGTGTTTATCTCTGCTAGTAATTTTGGATGTTGACTAATACTTTCATTAACTGTCAAAAACCCGTTTGGATGGTCAACAATGTCGACGTGAAATTGTTTAAGATTATAATTAAGCACCTGTAATTACCTCGTTATTACTTGGAATGACACAACGTCCACGACCGAATGGAATACAGTGTGGTGTACCAAATAGGGGGTCATTTGTTACCTGACATTCCATACCAAAAACTGATCGAACCAAGTCACAATTAATAATGTCTTCCGGAGTACCCTGATTGAAAACAGCTCCGTCTTTAATAGCAATAATATTATGAGCATAACGAGAAGCTAAATTTATATCATGTAAGACCATAATAATTGTACGAGAATGTTTCTCATTCAACTCGAATAAAAGGTCTAATATCTCTATTTGATGTGTCATATCTAAATAGGTAGTAGGCTCATCTAGTAAAATAATATCTGAGTCTTGTGCAAGAGTCATTGCAATCCAAGCACGTTGACGTTGTCCACCTGAAAGTTCATCAACAGGTCTATCCCGTAGTTCATCGACACGTGTTGCTTTCATTGCGGCATCAACTTTCTCAGTATCTTCCTCAGTCCAGCGCTTTAGCCATGATTGGTGAGGATAACGACCTTGCTTTACTAAGTCATAAACCGTTAGTCCTTCAGGTGAGATAGGGGACTGTGGTAAAATTCCCATTTTCTTTGCTACTTCTCTTGAAGACATACGATGTACATCTTTCCCTTCTAGTAAAACGGAGCCTTCAGCTGGCTTTAATAATCGTGTCATAGAACGAAGAAGTGTTGACTTTCCACAGCCGTTACTGCCGACAAATACTGATATTTGTCCACGTGGAATAGTCAAGTTTAAGCTTTGAAATAGTAAGCGGTCATTATAACCAACAGATAATTTGTTTGTTTGGATAGATGCTTTCATAAATATATTCCCCCCTACATCAATAATACCTTAAAGAGCATGATAATATTTCTCATTGTATTTATCTTTATCATAACATAATATATTTCAATTGATAATGATTATTTGTATCAAAAAAACTCTTTACTTTATCAAAAAGTGAGGTTAAACTAACGTTTATGGAATGATAATGATTATCAGATTCATAACTACTTAGATGTACACATCATATTTGGAGGTTTTTTAAAATGAAAAAAGTAATGCGAAACATACTTACGCTTGGATTACTATTAGTAGTTTTAGCGGCATGTTCTTCTAGCAAAGTAGAAACTGTAGTAGAAAATTCAGTGACTAAGGGTAATCAAGTTACATTTATGGGCTCGAATGGAGAAGTAACTCTTGATGCTCCGGCTGAAAGAGTAGTAGTTTTAGAGTGGACGTATGCAGAGAATTTATTAGCACTAGGAATCCAGCCAGTTGGAATGGCTGACATTGAATCATATGGAGATTATGTAAATATTGAGCCTCAATTAGATGATAGTGTTGTAGATGTTGGCGGGCGTCAAGAGCCTAGTCTAGAGGCGATTGCCTCACTTAATCCTGACTTAATTATCGGTGTCAGCTTCCGTCATGACGGGATGATTGACCAATTAGAATCAATTGCACCAACAGTCATTTTTAATCCGTATCCAGAAGATGAGAGCATTAATTTGTATGAAGAGATGGAACAAACATTTAATGAAATGGCAAAAGCAGTTGGGAAAGAAACAGTAGCACAAGAAGTGTTAGCTGAGCTTGATCAAAAGTATGATGAAGCACAGTCAACAATTAATGCTGCAAACCTAGCAACCAAAGATGTTATTTTAACGCTTGCCTATACGGGAGCTCAAGCGCCGGAAGTACGAGTTTTTACTCCACATTCTATGGCTTCTATTATTCTAGATAAGATGGGACTTAATAATGCTCATGTGCCAGACCAATTTGAAATTTTTGGTTCAAGTACATTTAATGTTGAAGGTCTTGTAAAATATGAAAATACAAACTACTTATATACTGTACCTGATGCAGACAATATTTATGAGAACCAGTTAAAAGGGAATAAAGTATGGGAAAATTTAACGTTTGTTAAAGAAGACAGATTATACGACCTTGGAGCGGATACATGGCTTTATGGAGGTCCTTTATCAGCTGGTACGCTTGTTGAGCAGATTACGAAAACATTGGTGAGCAAATAATGGGTAGGAGCTCGCAGAAAAAGTCATTTGCCTTATTGGCAGGGGGCTTTTTCTTGCTTATCGTTTTATCTCTAGTACATCTAACTCAAGGACAAGCAGATTATTCTATGTATGAGTTACTAGATCAGGTGTGGGTAGAAGGTCGGATACAAGACATTGTATTGTCTCTTCGTTTACCAAGACTAGTGATTGGTATTATTGCGGGTGGAGCACTAGCCGTTTCCGGTGCTATCCTGCAAACGTTAACGAAAAATCCACTTGCTGCACCAGGTACACTAGGGATTAATGCAGGGGCATTTTTCTTTGTGGTTGTCTCAACTATTTTTTTCCCAAGTTTTGTAGGGGGTTTTCCATTCATTACGGCTTTACTTGGAGCAACGTTATCATCCATTATGGTTGTCATATTATCAGGTAAACAAATGGAGCCTGTACGGGTTGCATTAACAGGTATGATTATTGCACTACTTTTTGCATCAGTAACTGGTACATTGCAATTATTATTCGAAAATAAAACAAATGGTCTTTTTCTATGGGGGTCTGGTACACTCGTTCAATTAAACTGGGATGGTGTTACATTTGCTGCACCTATGATTGCACTAGCGTTTCTTGCGGCGTTACTATTAGCGAAACCACTTGATACATTATCACTTGGTGAAGAAATAGCTACATCACTAGGACAAAATGTTTCGCTGATTAAACTAGCAACCTGGGCTACAGCGATAGTATTAGCGGCTGTTACTGTAAGTGTCGTAGGGTCAATTGGATTTATTGGCTTAATGGCTCCGCATATTGTGAGAATGCTAGGGGTTCGAGGACACTTCATGATTCTAGTACACTCCTTTTTATGGGGAGCAATTATGCTTGTAGGGGCCGATGTGTTAGGACGTCTTATTCAACCTGGGCAAGAAGTACCTGTTGGAGCTATGACTGCTTTAATTGGTGGACCTTGGCTTTTATATTTAGCATGGAAAACAGCTCGTTCATTAAAAAGTTCTGACCGCCAAATGGGTGGCACAACGTCCCCGATTAAATTAAAAGTAATTGTCCCAATTATGATTGGGTTAAGTAGTGTCGGTATAGTCATTGCTTTTTCATTTAATGGAATAGCATGGACATTTGATTGGTTTAATTCAATCGTATGGAACTTCCGTATTCCACGTGTATTAACTTCATTTATTGTAGGGATGATGCTAGCAGTTACTGGGGTATTATTACAGGGAGTTCTACGTAATCCATTAGCTGATGCAAGTGTAATCGGTGTCACATCAATGGGTGGAGCAGGTGCTATGATGCTTCTTGTGATGTTCCCAGCACTTCCTCCTGCGTTTATGCCGATTGGAGCGAGTATCGGTGCAGCAATCGCTTTATTTATTATTTTAGCTACTGCTTGGAAAAATAATTTTCAACCTTTACTAGTAGCGTTAATGGGTATTGCCATAGCTGCATTCGGTTCGGCAGCAACTCAAGTATTTATTGTAAAAGCAAAGTTAGCTGTTGCTTCTGCTCTAGTCTGGCTTTCAGGAAGTACGTATGGAAAAGGATGGGATGATGTTCAATATGCATTAATTTTATTTATCCTATTTATTGGTCCCGCCATCTATATGACGCGCAAATTGGATACGTTAACTTTTGGTGATGACGTTGCGACTGGACTTGGACTATCTGTTCGTTCTACACGAGTTTGGGCATTATGTATCGGCGTTGCGTTAAGTACGGCAGCTGTAGCGCTAGTCGGAACAATCGGTTTTATCGGACTTGTTGCACCACATATTGCAAGGAGATTGGTTGGATTCAGGCATCTTCCTCTTACGATTGTGTCTGGTTTGCTTGGTGGATTCTTGTTAGTAGTAGCGGACTTTGTAGGACGAATATTAATTGCGCCGAATGAAATACCGAGTGGACTAATCGTTGCCTTAATTGGTGCTCCTTATTTATTATATTTACTTAGAAAAATGAGATAATCTATCACTTTGTACTAGAAAGGATGAGGTATGTGGAGAAAGTAAGCTTTGTAGAAAATGCGATTACTTCAGAAGTAGCGCTGAGGGAAATCGTTGGAACACCTCATGAGTTAGTAAAGAACAAATCGATTTCATTTATTGATGAAACTGCTAAAAAATATATTTCAATGTCACCACTGATGTTTCTTTCTACATCAGATGCTGATGGTAATTGTGACGTTTCCCCTAGAGGCGATGAACCTGGTTCGATTCACGTATTGAATAAAGAACAGTTAGTTATCCCAGACCGACCAGGTAATAGAAGAGTGGATTCAATTATTAATATTATTTCTAACCCTCATGTTGGTCTAATCTTCCTCATCCCTGGTTTGGAAGAAGTACTACGTATCAATGGACGTGCATATATCATTCAAAATAACGATATTTTAAGTAAGATGAGTGTAGACAGCAAAAATCCACTACTAGGAATAGGAGTAGAGGTAGAAGAGTGTTTCATACATTGTCCACGAGCTCTGAAAAAGTCAATGGTTTGGGACATTGATAAGTGGCCAAACAAAGAGAATATACCTTCGATGATGGAGATATTTCAAGCACATTTAAAGATAAATGGCATGGAACTGAAAGAGTAAGTGGATTATTATTTGAACGTTCAAGTATCGAAGGTTTTAGTCAGAAATTCTTTTAGCAAAAAAATCCTAAGAGTCCTCACCTCAATATGGGAAGGCACTGAAAAAGTCCAATCTAGACGATTCGAGAAGTGGTAATGGCTCCGCACGTTGCGCGCTTGCTATGAGAAAACCACTCATAGCGCGCTTTTGAAAGAGGCAACGGCTTCGCGCATTACTTAGAGGCCGCTGAAAAGTGAAAATCACACTATTTCGCGGCCTCTCAATATGGTGTGGGCTCTTTTACATATGCAACTTATAAGAATAGAAAAAAATATTAAAAAAATCAACACGGCTTATTTACTCACTATAATAAATTAGCGAAATTTCCTTGACTTTGTAGTTGGTAGAAATGTCTATAAAATCCTAAATTACAAGTTAAAAACTTTAACCGATAATAGTAGTTAGATTCACTCTTTTTTTCTTTTGAAATTATTTCACCAATTACTTTGACTTGAGGTAAGAGTTTTAATTTTAAAATTAAAGATTTTTCATCTATTGAAGGGAATTCTAAATTTGTAGAAAAGCATAGTTCTTCTAAACTAATATTATGTACTTGAACTTCCTTTTTCTTCGAATGATTTATCAATACCCCGTTAATTTCTTTTATAGTTAAATTTGCTTTTGTAGGGAACTGAAAAACGATTGAATGTTTTAATCGACGTTTCATATTGAGCCCTCACTTAAGTTTATTGTTACTATAATAATAGTGTAAACTCAATGCGAAGTCTGTCATTATTTGTAGGGCGTGGAAAAATTTTTAAAATCCTTCCACAATAGGGAGTTTGTTGTTATTTTACCTCTTTAATAATTGGGATTAATTTGCATCTTTAAGAAAATGTTTGTGATAAGCTTTGAAATTAAAAATATTATGCAATACAAAATAAACAAATGAAAATAAGTGACTCCTTTATGTAATACGAATAAGTTTAGACCTACTAGTAATGGTTTAAAGACAAATGCTAATAGTAGTGACAATGCAAATGAAGAAACATAAATATTTTTCTTAAACTTTATTGTCCATTGATAAACAAGCATAAACACAACAGGAATTAAAGTTGCATCTAAAGCAAGATTGCCAGGGATAAATGACAGTAGCTCAAAGGGATAACTATAATATCCCTGTCTAACACCAGCAATATTTATATAGCTAAACCAAATGTGAATATTCATGCCATAAAAACCTAAAAGTAGAATGTTCTTTCTATCTATAACAAAATACAATAAGACTAAAGGAAGTATGAACATTAATAAAATAATTTTAAATCCCCAAGTATCAATATGTGAATACAATTGCCAGTACTCCAATTGTGTTTGACTAAGCTTTTCTGTCATTGAAGTTATTTTATTAAGTGCCTCTAATTGGTCTTTTGACGTTAACATAAAACCTAGCCTCCCTTTTTATTTTTATTATTTGAAAAGATGTACGTAATTATCCAACTTAAAGAGTCATTAACAATGCGAGTAAATTGTAGATAGATGGTAATTATATAGAGAAGTAAAAACTGTAAATATGAAGGAGGTATTTGAATTGCCTAATATCATTGAAATGTTAAGCAGTACGTTCAACACGATAGTTGATGATGAACCTAAACTGCAAATAAATATAGTTGAAGCTTCTTACTGTTGGTTTTATTATGGAATTGTTAAAGAGGCTATTGCTTTTGAAGAAATTGGTTTAAATACAACAGATGACGATGAGTTAAAAGGAATACTTACCGATGCTGTAAAATTATGTTCTAAACAATCTAAAAAACTAGAACAGTTTATGAGGAAGGAAGGAGTAGCTTTGCCTCCTGTCTCAGAACCGAAACCTTTCAGCGATCCTAAAGATATTCCTCCAGGAGTTAAATTAACAGAGGAAGAGATAGCGAATGGATTGGCTATGAAAATCTTAGCTATGACTACAAAATCATCTTTAGGAGTAGCAGAGTGTGTAAGGAAAGATGTAGGAGCAATGTGGTTTCAATTTTTTAATGAAACAGTTATTTTTGGTGCAACACTTAAAACGAAAATGAGAAAAAGAGGTTGGGCTAAACTACCTCCAGCTTATACACCACCTGGGACTTAAAAATAAGATGCTATAGTCATACATAGTTACTTTACATTTTCTTAACCAATCCATAATGCTTAATTAATGAATCTCGTATAGAATAAATTTATAAGTACTTCATCCCAAAGTACTTCGACAAACCAACTGTAAAAGCCCATAGCTAATCCCGGCTATGGGCTTTTACTTAAGTAATAACCTTTACAAAACCTTTACATTAACTAAATAGTAGATTAATAAAAGTTTACTATACTGATAATGTGTATTGTTGAAGTTTGTCGAAAAGATATTTTGAAGGGATGAGAGATTTGGACTTACAAACATTGCTTTTCATGTTTTTTGGAGGGCTAGGAATTTTCCTATTTGGGATTAAATTTATGGGAGACGGACTTCAGAAGGTAGCTGGAGATCGTTTAAGAGAATTATTAGACCGTTTTACGTCAAATCCTGTTATGGGGGTACTTGCAGGTCTTGTTGTTACAATACTATTACAAACGAGTACAGGTACAACTGTATTAACAATAGGTTTAGTAAATGCAGGGTTTATGACATTAAAGCAAGCTGTTGGTGTAATTATGGGAGCCAATATTGGTACGACCGTAACAGCGTTCATCATTGGTATTAAGATATCTGCTTATGCTTTACCTATCATAGCAGTTGGTGCCTTCTTACTTTTTTTCTTTAAAAACAAAAAGGTTAGTAATTATGGTCAAGTTATATTTGGTTTTGGAGCACTATTCTATGGGTTAAATGTTATGGGAGATGGTCTAAAGCCTATTAGAGAAGTACAAGCATTTGTTGATTTAACTATTAGCATGAGTGATAATCCATTGTTAGGTGTTCTTATTGGGACAGTCTTTACTGTACTTGTGCAAAGTTCATCTGCTTCAATTGGGTTATTACAAACATTACATTCTCAAGGGGCAATGGATTTAGCTGCTTCACTTCCGGTCCTATTTGGGGATAATATCGGTACGACGATTACAGCTGTGTTAGCAGCAATAGGAGCTTCAATAACAGCGAAAAGAGCTGCACTTGTTCATGTAATTTTTAATTTAATTGGGACACTTCTTGTATTATCTATATTCCCTTTATATTATCGGTTTATTGGTATGTTACGAGATCAATTGATGTTAAATCCAGAGATGACGATTGCTTTTGCACACGGTATCTTTAATACAGCGAATACACTAATCCAATTACCATTTGTCGCTGTATTGGCTTTAATCGTGACAAAATTAATCCCTGGTAAAGAGTATGAAATTGAATATAAGGCGAAGCATTTAGACCCTCGATTTATTACAAGCTCACCAGCGATCGCTCTAGGCCAAGCAAAGCAAGAAGTGTTACGTATGGCAGACTTCGCTGAAAAAGGGCTTTTGGAAGCAAATCAATATTTACAAACTGGACAAAAGAGAAATGCTGAAATGACGGTACAGTTTGAAGAAGCAATTAATAACTTGGATAGAAAAATTACAGATTACCTAACTCAAATATCGTCACGTTCGCTATCTGATGTAGATTCAAAACTCCACTCTACACTAATGGATACAGTTCGTGACATAGAAAGAATTGGGGATCATATGGAAAATATAATTGAATTAAAGGAATATCAATTAGCTCATAAAGTTATCTTATCAGATCAGGCACTAGCTGACTTAGATGAAATGTTTACATTAACGATAGAAACAGTAAGACAAGGAATTACGTCTCTCGATACTGGCAGTATTGAAGAAGCACGTGCTGTCGTGGAAAAAGAAGAATTGATCGATAAAATGGAAAGAAAACTTCGTAAAATGCACATTATTCGTGTAAATGAAGGTCAATGTACAGGGTCAGCAGGGATTGTTTTTGTTGATATTGTAAGTAATCTTGAACGTGTAGGAGACCATGCGGTTAACATTGCAGAAGCAGTAATTGGAGAAGAAGTATAAGGAAATAACTTTTCAGGGTTGAACAAAAGGCATTAGTTACCTTTTGGACAACCCTTATTACTTATTCTAAATCTTCTGGGTACGCTTTGGGATGCTTCTTGTTTATAACTTCATAAAATAGACCCCCATCAATATCTGGAGATTGGTTTTGCTCTATAACCATAGCTCCCATTAACTTTTTAAATTCTCCCACTGTAAGGGGCCTCGCATCAGGCTTTAGTTCATACCCTAATTGTCCATTTGGTTCAATTGTCGCATTCTTTATATCTGCAATATTCGATATTCCTTTTTGCCGCATTTGCATTTCTAACTTATCAATAGTTAGTCTTAACTTTTTTAAGTTCTTTAGATTTATTTGCCCATTTTCAATAACTGAAACAGCCGTTCCAGTTAGCAACCTCTCAAGTGCGTTTGATTTAACTTGAAGATATTCAAGAAATACAAGCGTCGCAATAAAAATAACCATTGTAATGATTGTTTTTGGTACGCTATCTTCAATAATTGGCTGCACAATAATAGCACCAATCGAAATCATGACAACAGTTGTCGTGATTGTCATCTGTGCAATCGATTTTCGACCAGAAATTCTCAGTAACAGAAATCCTATAATAATTAATAAAAATGACTCCCAAATAAAATCCATAAATAATGACTCCTTATTAATACTTTCTGTATAGAATATTATGGAGTTTTCTAGCGGATTCTAGTCACAAAATTTAAATACAATTTTGTTGCTTATAAGTCTACTCGTAAATGTAGGAGTCAGGCTACCAACATCTTCGAATAATACGTAAGATTACTTATTGGATTTTATGTAAATACCTTTTAATGTTATGATAAAGAAGTAATAGAAATCTTTGTTGAGAATGAGGGTTATGATGAGTAAGTTGACAAAAATGATACCGAATATGTTTACATTAGGGAATCTCTATTGTGGGTTCTTATCGATTGGATTTGCGGCAAGTGGACAGTTTAATAATGCTGCGATCCTAATTTTGATTGGAATGATGCTAGATAGTATGGATGGCCGACTAGCTAGAATGTTGAACGCGGATAGTAAATTAGGAAAAGAACTTGATTCATTAGCTGACATTGTTACATTTGGTGTTGCTCCGTCCTTTTTAGTGTATTATACATACTTTTTTCAATTTGGAGTAATTGGCTTTGCTGTAGCTGGTTTATTTCCATTATTTGGTGCTTATCGTTTAGCTCGCTTTAATATCAGTACGGACAAATCATCGTTAAATTATTTTATCGGCATTCCAATTACGGCAGCTGGGGGAATATTAGCGATTCTTACGCTGTTAGGTGACATTATTCCCAACATCGTGACAACTGTGATCTTTACATCATTGTGTTTTTTAATGGTCAGTCGAATTAGAATTCCAAGTCTTAAAGAAGTTCCTCTACCGAAGTACGGGACGATAGTCACTCTTTTTCTAGGGACGCTATTATTTGTCATTTATAAAGGAACGTACGAACAGTTTCCATATCTTATTTATATCGCAACACCATTATATATCGCATACTTAGCTTACCGCTTTGTTGTGAAAAAAAAGAATAAACAGTAAAAAGAGGGCGTTGTAATCAGTAATTGATTTATCCTTCCAAGAAAAAAGGATAGGATGTGTCTTAACAGAGGGAAAAAACGTAGACTTGTGTACTTAAGTCTACGTTTTTCGCTTTTATACAGTGGATGTTTTAGGCTGTGTTTGAGGCATATATTTTCTTATTTCAGCAGGTGTTTTTGCACTTGGTGTATCGAATGTTTTGTAGATTGGAGCTTCTTTAATACCTTTTTGATAACATTCATCGACAGGCTTTCCTGATTCTTTAAATTCTTTTAGCATTTTGAGAAAGCTAAACATTCCTAAAGATCCATACTCTCTTACCCTGCGCACTTCTTCTAGGTTAAGGTAAACAACCGTAAAGGATTCAGAATCTCCTAATTCTTCTATAATTCTACCTTCCGGATCTACTGCTACAGAATGTCCCATCCCGATTGGGTTAGGATGATTAATACTTAGGACAAAACATTGATTCTCTACTGCACGTGTGATAGCAATAGGGAGGTTGTTTCGTTGCCCTCCAATCCAATCTCCTTGTAATGTAGGTTTAATGATCACTTCTGCGCCCTTGAGTGCCAGATTTCTTGCTGCCTCTGGATAGTGACCATCTGCACAAATCATGAAGCCGACTTTTCCGATATTTGGAATCTCGAATACTGGAAAATCATCACCTGGTTTAGATTGCTCAAGAGGGTAGGGAATAAATACTTTTCGGTATTTCATGACGACTTCACCCTCAGGAGAGATGAGAATAGCCGTATTATAGGCTTCCCCGTCCGTTTCAGCTTTTTCAAAAATTGACCCTGGGGCGATCCATTTTTTATGCTCTCTAGCTTTTTGACAAAGCATATCTGTCAATGGTCCGGGAATTGTCTCTGCTGTTTCATACCAGCGCTCAGGATCTAGTCCCGGTAAATACAATTCTGGAAACGTAATTAAGTCAACCGTAGGATTCATATTGGAAATCAAATCAATGTAGTACACCATTTTTTCATAGTTTTCCAGTTTCCTTTGTTCAATGTCATTATTATTGCTTGGAGATGCGATTTGTACTAATGCCACATTTAAATAACTCATAACTCCACTTCCTTTCATTTACTATAATCCTATTATCACTAATTCAGAAAGCGCTTTCAATTACCCGAAAGGATAATTTTAAATTTTTGAAATAGTCTTGAAAATACACCCAAAAGTGTCTATAGTCAAAAGAAAAGTAGAATATGAGGTGAGTAACACAAATGCTGACCAAAGGAGACTATGAAAAAGTAGTTAACTTCATGGATGAAATGATAGATCCTTTTGATGATTTTCGTATACATGCTTTAAAAACTTTTGAGACAATCTTTGGTTTCCATCATGCAAACTTTTGGCTCGCAAATGATAATCTTGAATTAGTAAGTCCAGTCCGGTTGAATGTTGACTATCGCACTATGAATGATTATCTTAATGGCTGTTCCCAATGGGATTATCATGTTCCGACAAACATTTCTCATAAGCTTGCGAAACAGCGTGTTCTGAGAATTAATGATATTATTCCATTTGAAAAGTATGAACGCGAACCATATTATAATGAATTTATGAACAAGCATGGCTATTATCATCAAATGGTCGCTTATTTAATCAATGGAGGAAGATTGCTCGGAGGAATTGCTTTTGTTAGGCCAAAAACAGATGGAGCTTTTACTTTAAATGATGTAACATCCCTAGAAATTGTCACCCGGTATTTAACAAGATATATGGTTAATAATATCGAAAATAAAGAAGAAAAAGATAATCTCCTGCTAGCTAGCTTGTCAGTAAAAGAACTAGAAGTAATTGAATTAGTTAAAAAAGGGTTATCCAATAAAGAGATTTCGCAGAGGCTTTTCATTAGCATTAATACAGTCAAAAAACATCTACAGAATATTTATAAAAAACTTAATGTCTCAAACCGAACAAGCCTGTGCTATATAATCGGTAATAATTAGTCATTGTGATGCCTTTATCCCAATATTCGAAAGATTAGTTTTGAAATAAAGCTATAGATTTTACTATTGATAAAATCATCCAAATCTACTAAGCAATTATAGACTGTTAACTCTCTTTTTCTCGACGCAATATGCTATAATTCTGTTGGGAGAAAACCACATATATTTTTGTGTGGTGAATAAAGTAGGTGGACTGAATGAAGAAACAACGTACGGCATATCGATGCCCGTTGACTCTGACGAATAAGGCGAAAGATAGGATGCGGGAACTCGGCACAGACGGGAACTCGTTTTTTTCGTTAGAGCCATCGTTTCGCGTTTATATAGAAAAATACCCAGAAACAGACGATCGTCCTCTCTCAGTTGCATTATTTTTTGATAATCGCGCAAATGGGAAGATGGCGGTTAAACATAATGAATTAGTAATCGTATTCCATTGTGTTGTGGAAAAGGACCGGTTTATTACGACGAATGTGACGACGAGAAACGCTAATTCATCGGTTGAAACAAATTGGCGTTCGCCTGTAGATATTAAGTTTGATTTGAAAATACAGCGGGGAGATATCGTTCCCTATGATTTGTTAAGTTTAATTAACGAAATGCCGGTAGCTCAGGAAAGTTCAGAGTATGTAAAAAAACGGATTGCCAGTTGGGAAGGCTACTTGAAAATTCAGGAGCGTTCAGCGGATATAGCCGACATGGCGTCTCCTTATTCGAGACTTACATTCAATGGTGATTTTACAAGAATGACGATAAACGGCTGCCATTTAGCTGAAAAAGAATGGAAGTCACTCAAAGATTTGAGCGTCAAACTTACTGGAATTGACCAGGATGTTGGGAAGGTACTGAAAGCAAATCGTTCCTCTCTTACAGTTGAAGTAGAATTACATGGCTATATGGAGGAACGCGCCCGTAAACAACAGTTTGACATGAAGAAAAAAGAAGTCCTTTTCAGTAATTTTGCAGCTTTAAGTCAGGTTAAAAGACTTCGACAAGGTTTTAAGCATTTAGAAAACGGACTAGCTGCAAATCCAGAGCTTGAACGTCTTTTATTTGAAAACAAGCCACCAGTTCGAATACCGAAAAAGCAAGTTACGCTAAAGTTTCACAATCGATTGAACGAGTTTCAGCAACAAGCGGTAAGAGGTGCTGTATCAGCAGAAGATTTATACGTTATACAAGGTCCACCAGGAACAGGAAAAACAACCGTCATCTCAGAAATTTGCTTACAAAATGCGAGGGCTGGGCTACGTACACTCGTTGCGTCACAATCAAATTTGGCTGTAGACAATGCTCTTGGACGTTTACTAGCAAATAAAGATATTCGCATCCTTCGTGTAGGTCGGACAGAAAGTATTGAAGAAGAAGGAAAAAAATTCATTGAAGAAAATGTAGGTCAATATTGGAAGGACCATACATTAAAAGAAGTCTCTGCACAATTTGAAGTAGGTAAAAAACGAAAAGTAGAAATTGAAATAGAATGGGCGGCAAATGTAGAGGAACAAGAGAAACTAGAGCCTGTACTTGCACGACTAGAGGCTGATCTTGAAGCAAAGCAGAAAGCAGAAAAACAGTTTAGTGAGATTCAGTCTATTCTTGCTGAACGAAAACACAACATGACTGTGGCCGAGCAAGAGAAACAAGCGGCTATGAAGCAGGTGCAGGAAAGTGAAGAAAGTATCCATTCTTTAACTACAGCTATTGAAAACGACAAAATTTTTCTACGTAACGAACCGGACCGAGATGTGCTTCAAAAAGAGCTGAAAACATGTGAAGAATTCATTAAACAATTAAGACACAGCATAGCATATCAAGAATTAGAAAATAAGATAATTGAAGTAAACGAATCAATCGACAAAGCAACTGAAGAACGTGAAAAATGGGCAGAGTTAGCATTCGAGATGGATGAACTACTCGCCAAAATAACAAATATCAAACAAATTGACGGCTTAAGATGGATTATACTTGAACAAAATATAGAACGTACGGTAAACGTTCAGGAATTTATAAATGAGCTAGAGGAACTTCGTGGCTCTATCAATCAACTGAACAAATTAAAAGAATATAATGAAATGCTTACTAAAGCAATTTCATATGTTGAATCGATTTTATCACGACAAAATCTACCATTCTACCATCTACAGCAGCGCAAAATAACAGGGACTTATACTGCAAACGAAATTGACCAATTTCTAAATGAGCTGAGAAGCAAACTATCAGCAAAAACCACGATTTACCCACAAATGCTTATCGGATACCTTGAAGGTCTATACGGAAGAAGACAGTTTGTATGGCAAAAGGGAAGTCGTCTTCACTCGTACGAAACGTATAAACAAATGGCACAGGAAGCATTTCAGAAACTGAAACAGGAAATCGTTGAACAACTTCAGTATAAGCAACGTGAAAACAAACAGGCATTGCAAAAGTGGCTACAAGCAATAGAAGAGCAGAGCACCGAGCTTCAATCTCTATTAAACAAACAAAAGCAAGTGACAGTGTCAATAAAAATCATTCCAAACGCACAAGAAATACTTCGTGAACAAGAAGCAGAATCGCTTGAGATAAACAAAAAGATAGAGAAGTATGACCAAGTGAGGAACCAAGTTGAAATTAATACCGAAAAGCATCAAGAAGGAACTAAACAACTCCAAGAAAATATCGAGAAACTTGAGCGGTACGAAGCGAACTTGACTCAGTTACAACAGATGATTCAGGAGAATGAAAAGGAACTGACAACTCTAGAAGAGATCCTTTCAACTGAACCAGAAAAGGAACATGAAAAGGTACTTACTCAACTTGCTAGCCTATCTTTGAATAGAGAATCATTAAAGCAGGAAAAAGATAAGCTACCACTGTTTCAGTCAACACAAGGTAAATGGCTTTCTTTATTGGCAGAAGCAAATGAGCATGACTTAGATGAAATTCGTAAGCTTTATGTTAAGCATGCGAATGTAATCGGAACAACATGTGTAGCTTCAGCACGAAAAGATTTTATCGACACGTATCCTGAATTTGATGTAGTGATTATTGATGAAGTATCAAAAGCAACCCCACCTGAACTGCTATTACCGATGTTAAAAGGGAAGAAAATTATCCTAGTTGGTGACCATCATCAGTTGCCACCTCTATTAGGTAACGACACCTTAGAAGAAACACTCCAGGAGATGGCTGATGAACGTGATGATTTTGAAGGCAAAGCAGAACTAAAAAAACTCTTGAACGAATCGCTATTTGAACGGTTGTATAAAAATTTACCGCAAAGTAATAAGGCGATGCTAGCAATCCAATACAGGATGCATGAAAACATCATGGCAACGATCACACCATTTTACGAACATGAAAATGACAGACTACAATGTGGTCTAAACAACTCTGATTCGGACCGAGATCATTTACTAGAAACACGTCTTATCAAGCGTGAAAATCACTTAGTATGGGTAGATATGCCAAACGAGCCTTCCTATTTTGAAGAAAGAATGAAGGGTGGAAAGAGCTTATATAACTCAGCTGAATTAAAAGAGATTAGTTCGCTTCTTAAAGAATTAGACGAAGCAGTAGAACAAGCCAAATTAGACGGAAGAATGAAAATGAACGAGCAAAAGAGTATTGGCGTTATCAGTTTTTACGGTGAGCAAATCAAAAGAATAGACCGCATCATACAGCAGGAGCTCTCTTTGCGTAATTTGACGATTCGGACGGGTACTGTTGACCGGTTTCAAGGTATGGAAATGGATGTTATCTTGTTAAGCATGGTCCGCAATCATGACAATAAAAAGGATGATATTGGCTTTGCGAGAGACTACAGAAGGCTTAATGTTGCCTTATCAAGAGCGAAAGAGCTACTTGTATTAATCGGCAGTACAAAGATGTTTACGGAACGGACAAAATATGCTGATACAAGACAAATGTATACGCACGTGTTAAATACAGTGGAAAAACAAAATGGCCTACGAATGTTGAGTGAGGTGACATAATCTTTGGAAAAGCTGACCAAACAGCTAGAAGCAAATCTACTTGGAAATCCAGCTGTTCAAATAAAGCAATCTGCTACTTGGTATTTACCAGTCCAGAGACTTGATGTTGCTTTTCAGCGAGTGAGAAAAGCCCAAATGGATATTCTCATGAAAATGATGCTACTTACTTTTGAAGAAGCTGAAATAAGACGAGCAGCGAATTTAGCTGAAATATTATTAGTAGAGGAGCTATTTATTACAGACTTACTTGAGAAAATGGTACGAACGGGCTTAATACAGCTTCAGCACTCCACCTACAAATTAACAACAAAAGGTAAGGAGCAACTTATCTCAGGAATCGTTGAAGAGGAATTAGAGGAAGAAGAGACAGAACTATTATATAGCCCTAGTCATGATGAGCTTTGGCAGGAATTGACGTTATCCTTCGCTGACGTAGAAGACTTGACAGAGTATCGCTATGCGAGTAATCAGGGGCTTATTGAACCAAGTAGAATCATGCAAGTTCTAGCCGAGAGTAGAAATGGGTTAGACGAAAATGGATTTCAAACCGTTGTATCAGAGATAACTAGCTTCGAGCAACAGGTAGAGGAACAAATACCATGTATTGAATTTCAAATGTACAATAAAGAACAAGACATTTTCTATGCTCGTGTTTGGAATACACTGCTACAACACTGGGATGATACACTTGAAAAACAGATAGAAGAACATGAAATGGTGAAGTGGCGTGATGAACAAGAGAAGGAAGCTGAAACGAGCGGGAAATAAGATAACTTGTTCAGTTTAATAGTAGAAGCGTACCATTTCGAAGTGATTTGGTACGCTTGTTTCTTTATTATCGCTTGTTATTATGCGTTTACTTTTAGCTGTTGTGTAGCTGGTTTGATGAATTTAGTTAATAGACCACGAGAGATTGGTCCAACAATAAGTAACTGGGCTGGAAGTGCCACGATAAAGTTTAGACCAACTGTTGTAAGATACCTTGTCAGAATTGAACCTTCAATTCCAATCATGAATGCCGTTAAAATAACTCCGTATACAGACATGATAAGAACCATTATAGGGACCATACAAATAGAAAGAGCTATGATAAAGTTAATTTCTTTCGATTTATCATAAGGTAGTAATAGTGCTAACTTACGAGCTTTCGGCTCAACTAATGACTCTACGATAAATGCGATGATAAATGTAACCGCAAATTGAAGTACTGCGGGTGCATCTTTTATATCGTATACTTCTTCCTTTTCAGATGATAATGGACATGGTACACATGTAGCCGGTATTATTGGTGCAAAAAATAATCATTATGGAACAGTTGGTATTGCCAACGAATCAAGCCTTTATGGTGTAAAAGTACTTGATCGTGATGGGAATGGGAATCTATCAGATGTTATAGCTGGAATTGATTGGTCTATTACAAATAAGATGGAAAACGTAGCAAAAGGGACCTACCACGTAAAAACAGATTCGTCTAAGAAAGACTTCGGAAGTAGTTCGGCAACTACGACTTTTCAAATTCGATAGGCATTCTACACAAGAGTAATAGGAGAAATATTTTCCTGTTACTCTTTTTGTTATTCAGTTATGATAATGATGAAAATACGTCTGAAAATCTTTTAAAAGGAGATATATTTTGAAGTATTTAATGATTTTTGCAGTTACATTAGGAATAGGAATATTGATGACGCTTGCTTATAACTACATAGAAATTATAAGGTTTAACGGTTTTTTTACTGTATTGTATGTTTTTGATTTGATCACGAGATATATCCTACCTTGGATAATCCTTTATTACGTTATAAAAATCGCTAGGAAATAATATTTGAAAGAAGTAAAATGCTAGGAGAGAGTTTAGATGTAGAAAATTTTATTAGTTGGACCATTTGCTAATGTAGTGTGACAACTTTCATAAAAGAAATATGTTTTCTTATGCCTTAAAATAGTTAATTTTAGGTGATACTATAGGTAAAGCATCCTTATTTTATGGGAGGTGTTATCATGAGAAAACCAAAAACCGATAAGCTTTTGAAAGGTTTACTTAGTTCAAGTATGGCTTTAATGGGCTTGGCTGCCTGTTCTCCTGCGTTGGAGGATGAATTATTATCACCACCGCCTGATCCGGAAACGAATGTACAACCAGACCCTGATTTACTACCATCACCAGAGGAAGCAGATTGTGACACTTGGCAATGGGATGAAGAAGCTGAGGGCTACCAATGTGTCGAACAAGGAAACGAAAACTATGGTCATTATTATTATGGTGGGATGTGGTTCCCGACTATTGCTGCGTTCATGGCAGGAAGAGCTACAGCTGGTGGAGGAACTAGGACTAGACAGCCTGCTGTGACACCGCCACGTACCGACCCGAATGTAAACCCTAATCCACAACAGCCAAGAAATCCAACCCCCCGTTCAGGTATAGGCCGAGGAGGTGGCTTTGGTGGTTAAACGAGATAGCTTCAATCTAGATTAACAAAAGGAACAACCTTTGGGTGAAAGGAGCATACGTATGGATTTTAGCTATTATCTTCAAACCTTTGATCATTTTTTGATTTATTTGTCAGTATCTCTTGTTTTATTTGTTATTGGAACATATCTCTTTAAATTACTCACACCATACTCGGAACGGGAGCAAATTAGAAAAGGCAACACAGCAGTTGCTTTAAAGCTATTAGGAAAAATGGCAGGCCTTGTTGTCGTATTACAATCGGCAGTTCGTCATTCGATTAACCTGATAGATTTGATAATTTGGGCCTTTATAGCAATTATTGTTCAAATTGTTTTACATCTTGTCATCGAATATGTATTTACTCGTAACACGAACTTGGCGAAAGAAGTGGAAAATGGCAATGTTGCGGTAGGACTGTTTCTAGGTGGTGTTTCAGTTTTGGTCGGTCTAATTGTTGCTGCTAATATTAGCTTTTAAGATGGATGGTGGATTAAAATGATTGTGTATACATACAAAAAACAGAGACTTACTTCGTATTGGAACAGTTAGAAATGCAATCCTTGTAAACATAACGAGTTCAGTTTTTGGAAAAGAAAATAACAAATAGCAATACAAATAGCGTACTAAATTGCAGTGATTTGGTGCGCTTGTTTTCTATTTATTTAATGTGAAGCCTTAATAATCACGAAGAGAAAACCCTACAATATTGAACGATTGTCTAATAAGAGGTTGGTGGACTGATTTTTAAACGCAACAAAAAAAGCAAAGTTTTTACTTTGCCCTTTCATAAAATTCACTAGCAAAAAACCATCTGTAATATAACCGTGATAAATATATTGTAATCCCCATAGTTATAGTACTCCAATACCATTTCCAGTGAATGTATGTTATGAGTTTTGTATATTTAACTGCAATTAACTCTAATACAGATAATACAACCAAATATAAAGAGTAGTATAGAAATTTAATCATTGAGCGTTGTTTCTCAGGGTATAAAAGGTTAAATAGTACGGAAACAGCCGGAAATACAAAATACTCAAATGTGAAACTTGCTTTATTAGACTTTTTGAACGTCTTGGATACTTAATTAAATTGTTTTCTGCAACAAGTAACCCAATAAACCAAGTAATAATTTGCTGAAATAAAAAAGCAACATGGGCATGTCGTATTTTATTTTTCGGAACTAATAAGAAGAGCACTAGACTTACGATTAGCCAAGATGAAATAACTTATAATTGAAATAATTTAAAGGAGTGATTACAATAGAAATTTTTGACTCGCATCTACATATTATTAATCGAAAATTTCCTTTGTATGAAAATCAAGGGTATTTACCGCAACCGTTCATTTGTGAGGATTATTTGGAAAGTGTAAAAAACTTGAATGTTGTTGGGGGAGCTGTCGTTTCAGGTTCCTTTCAAAAATTTGATCAAATATATCTTGAAGATGCGTTAAAAATTTTGGGCACAAAATTTGTTGGAGTAACTCAATTACCTTACGATACCTCCGATGAGAAAATTATCCGTCTTAATGATATTGGTGTAAAGGCCATACGTTTTAATGTGATGCGTGGTGGATCTGAAGATGTATCTTATTTAGAATCCTTTTCTAAAAGAGTGTATGAATTAGCAGGATGGCATACTGAGTTATACATTGATTCAAAAACCCTATTAGAAATTACCCCAATTATAAAGGAACTACCTGCAGTTTCCATTGATCATCTTGGTTTAGTTAATGAGGGATTTAGTAATTTACTATCTTTAGTTGATAAAGGTGTAAAAGTAAAGGCAACTGGTTTTGGAAGAGTTGATTTAGATGTACAGAGTACTTTGTTATCAATTCATAATGTTAATCCTCATGCGCTAATGTTTGGAACGGATTTACCTTCTACAAGAGCGAAGAGGCCGTTTCAAAAATCGGATATAGAGCTAATAAAATCTATTTTTAACGAGGAACAAGCAAGTAAAATTTTATATGAAAATTCTATCAATTGGTATTTCAAATAAATTTTAGTTGTGTTAGAATTAGAAAAATTCAGATTTTTTATAGTATAAATGAGCGAGCGCTCGGTCGTTAATTAGGGGGGTAAAACAATAAAATGGAGTTAAGATTAAATGAGGAACAGCAAATGATAAAAAAAATGGTAAGAGAATTTTCGAATGAGATCATAAAAAAAGCTGTAGTTGATATGGAAGAATCAGATGAATTTCCACTTGAAACCATTCGGAAAATGGGAGAATTAGGTTTAATGGGCATACCAATTCTACAAAAATATGGTGGAACGGAACTGGATTTTATTTCGTATATTCTGGTCATTAATGAAATATCAAAAGTAAGTGCAACCATAGGAGAAATTGTTTCAGTTCATACTTCTGTAGGGACAAATCCTATCTTATATTTTGGAACAGACGAACAAAAAATAAAATATATTCCCAAATTAGCATCTGGGAAATTTATTGGTGCCTTTGCTCTAACTGAGCCGAGTGCGGGTTCAGATGCAGCAAATATTCGTACTACTGCAGAAAGGAAGGGAAATAAGTATATTGTTAATGGTTCAAAAATGTTTATTAGTGGTGCGGGCGCAGCAGATATTTATATTACCTTTGTAGTTACTGACCCTACAAAAGGTAAAAAGGGAATTTCCACTTTAATTATTGATAAAGATACTCCAGGTTTTTTTATAGGGAAAAAAGAAAGAAAAATGGGATTACATGGTTCAAATACATGTGAATTATTCTTTGAAAATGCAGAAGTACCAGTTGAAAATCTACTTGGAACAGAGGGAGAAGGTCTTAAAATTGCATTAGGTAATTTAGATGTTGGGAGAATAGGTATTGCTGCGCAATCACTTGGAATAGCAGAGGCTGCTTTAGAGGCTGCTATACAATATGCAAAAGAGAGGAAACAATTTGGTAAACCGATTTCTGCTCAACAAGGATTATCGTTTAAACTTGCGAACATGGCCACTAAAGTAGAGGCAGCCAAATTATTAGTCTATCAAGCAGCTGACCTTAGAAATAAAGGAATTCCTTGTAGTAAAGAAGCCTCTATGGCTAAGTGTTTTGCTTCGGACACTGCCATGTATGTGACAACAGAGGCAATTCAGGTATTTGGTGGCTATGGGTATACAAAAGAATACCCAGTAGAACGATATTTTCGAGATGCCAAAGTAACACAAATTTATGAAGGAACAAATGAAATTCAAAGATTGGTTATTTCAAAACACCTTCTTTCCATATAGGTAAAATAAGCATCAAATAGAGGATTATAAAGGTATTGTTTTTTAATTAACTAACTAAAACTGTTCAACCATTAAGAACGATAACAAAAAGTGGTTATCTGTTCTTGATTGATTCCAGTAACTTTCTCACTCTGAAATGATGAAAAATCGTCAATCCAATAATAACGACACTGAAAACCGAAGACATAATTGTGCTATACATTAATCCTTTTACAATATTTTGATTAAACAACCTTATCATTCCTGTCTCTGAGGGATATAGTTCAATGATTATTATTTATTGAAACCAATGAAATTATCCACAAAATAATGACTACACAGTACAGTACAACGTTACTGGTAATAGAATAAACATCTAAGAGACGGTTGCTTTCAAAGTGATCGTCTTTTCATATTTGAATGATAATGCACAGTTTACAAAAGGTGAATCATACAGGGTAGGAACCGAAAAATAATAAAAACGAGCACTAATGATGCAGTGCTCGAATAAAAATAGGTTCTAGTAATGTGGTCTAACGAAAGCTGTGCCGACAATAATCAATAAAATGAACAGCACAACAATTAACGCAAAATTATTATCTTTTCTGTGACCGTAAACACTCATGAAGTTTCACCTCCAATATTTACAGGATTAATATACTTTATGTTTTAGTTGTAAGAAGGGATTGGACGAACTCCTTAAGATTAAATACATTTTTATGTATTCTGTGGAAGGAAGTAAGTTTAATTAACGGTACGAATTTTGCCCTAAATAATTAGGTCATAAACGACAGCATATACGAATTTAAGTGTAGAGAAAGAAAAAAGAGCTGTTTCAGCTCTTTTTAGAAAAAACGTCGTAAAAGAAGTAGAGATGTGATTAAGAAGAAGGGAATAAATAATCTTCTAAACGGTGATGTGCGAAGAAATAATCCTCTTTGTTGATTAACACCTTCGATAATACCAGTATGAATTCCACCATAAGCATCTCTAATTTCTACCATCTGTCCTTGATAAGCCCAAGCTAATTGTTCCATATAATGTCTCCTTATCTATTTTTTATTATCTAATTTACTTTAAGTTTATGATGGAACCTTAGAAAAGATTGGACAGAGAGACTGCAAAAGTAAACTTGGTTAAATAATCTATATAAAGCAAGTGATAGGTAGTTAATTCCAAAAACCATTAAAGAGATGGTTTTAAAGCTAAAGTCGACATATACTTTAAAGTACTTTTTAAAGGAGGTTCTAATTTGAAGGGAATTGAGATTGCGAAGAAATTAAATATAAGCACGAGTGCATTAATACATTACGAAGATTGGGGGGAGTTCCTCCCGTTGAACGAAAAGAGAACGGTTATAGAAATTAAAAAAAAGAACATAAAAAATATTATAAATGTTTCCATTGAATTTGAAGTGTTTTTTTAATTTGCGATTGGTAAGGTTGTACATTTTCTAGAATTCTCAATTTATAAGTTCATTTTTAAAAAAGATAGACATAGATTGTGTTGATTGCCATATTATCCCTGTTATTAGTGTGGACTTTATAAACTTGAGAGGAGAATGTAATGAAGAAAAATGTTGTTAAGTTTGTTTGTAATTACCTTGTTAATGTTTACTGGTGTTTATGGGACGTTTGCTAAGAGTTCAATTGAATTTTCTGATGTCCCAACTTACCATTGGGCAAAATCTACTATTGATGAAGCGGCAATGGCTGGGCATGTGTTAGGTTACCCAGACGGTACATTTAGGCCAAATCAGTCTGTCATTGTTGCTGAATTTGCTACGTTTTTAGCTCGCTTTTATGGTGAAGGGGATAAAATTCACGGTGAGGGAAGTTTTTATGAAAATGTTGAAAGGTTTATGCGAGAAAATCAGTATCCGTATTCTCAACATCCTAGGAACATTAACATATAGTAACTTTGCATTTGAGATAGCTTCATTAAAACACCTAACTTTTTCAATTGAATTAGAAGGTGCAAATGCAAATAAATACGATTTTAATGACATTATATCTAGATTAGGTAACCCACAAGTTGAAGGAAAAACAGATAATGGAGTTTACTATATTGGCTATGGAACAGAAGATCAAAACTTAATTTTTAATTCTCATAACAAGAGTAATGTATCAAGTATAGAGTACCTTTTATGGTCAGCAATCCAATAAATAAATGATGATTTTGTAGAAATAGAGTAGATATCAATTAACAAATCGAAGGTAATCATTGGGAAGGTAGTAGTATTAATTTTGAAAATGACACCATAGGGGCTAATTCATTCTTTTTTGGATGAGTAACCTTTTTGTATCAAAGTACATATTTTTCATTCATAGTAGTGGTAGCAATATAATCTAAAGATTGTTCAATGGGTAAGATATAACGTACAATAACCGCAAAGTAAAAGAAAGGAGACCGTCATGAACTATAATATACAAGCAAATACTATCCAAACTGCAACATTCGGTATGGGCTGATTTTGGGGTCCTGATGCTCGGTTCGGGCATCTACCAGGTGTTGTGAGGACAAGGGTTGGTTATGCTGGTGGCACAACAATTGCTCCAACTTACCGCCAGATAGGAGATCACTCGGAAACGCTACAAATTGATTTTGACCCTAACCTAATTACGTATGATGAGATTTTACGTCAGTTTTGGGAGAATCATAATGCTGTTAAGGAGCGCAATTATAAGGGACGTCAGTATATATCTATTCTTCTGTATCATGATGAAAGTCAAAGAGAAACAGCTAAAAGACTAAAAGCGGAATGGGAACGTCTACAAAATGGAGAAATACAAACGGAATTCCAAGCTTATGCGAATTTCTATGTGGCTGAAGACTATCATCAAAAGTATTATTTGAAAAGGTATGTAAAAGCAACATCCGAAATTCAACATCTGTTTTATGACCATGATGCATTCATAAATTCCACAATCTCTGCCCGTTTAAATGGTTTCGTTAAGGGATTCGGCACTATGAACACTATAAAGGAAGAGATAGAGAATTGGGGTCTTAATGCGGAAGAAAAGACAGATTTATTACACCATTTAGGTAATATTAAGTGGTAACTGAGATGTTAATTCAAAGTTCATTAACAAAGAAAGAAGCTTACTTTGAGCTTCTTTCTTTGTACATATTAGTGATTACATTCTTTTCACTTTTTCAGTCTTCGGGTCGTATATGAATTTTAAATTTTTATAACTTCCTTCAAAAAATTCATTGTAGTAAGGTAGCTTTATTTTACTTTGATAGAGTGTATCAATCTCAATCATTTCACCTGCATAAAGTTCAGGTGGCTCACCTAATTCCGTTCCTACTGTGCTGGCTTTTATTGATTGTAATGCTTCAATCTTACCTCCACGAATGACTGCATCCTTATGAGAGAAGATAATATTTTTACCTGCAAACAGTTGAGATTGAATGACCCCATCTTTCTTTATAATGATCTCACCATTTGTCTTTATCGTTGACGATGTAGCAGACTTTATTTGAATACTACTTTCTTCATTTACCATAGATTCCATCTCTATAATTAACTCCTTAATTGAAAGGAGAATACTATTAAGTGCAGCTATTGACTGAATCATTCGAATTGAATGAAAGTCTTTAAATTTAGATAGGCCATTTAAGAGTATTCTAGTTTTTACAGAATGCTGTATTTGGTTTTCAGGCATTTCACTGAATATTTGATATAATTGATTGACTTCTTTAATGATATGGTCAAATTTCATTTCAAATAGCGTCTGGATTACATGGTTGAAGTTGAATTCAAGGTTCTTTTCGGTCATTGATTTTTCTAGTTGCTTCACTGCCAAGATTAATTTTTCAAAAGAAATTAAAAGATCTTGGGAAGTTTTGTATACTTGACTATAATACATACTAAGTTGGCCAGCTATTACTTTACTATTGATGACGGTTCCCATTATATGAATATCTTGAGTAGCCGCAAGCTTGGCATGATAGACGTTTCCATACACATATATACTTCCAGAGCTTTCAACTTTCATATTGTCTTTTACATGACCTCGAATTAACACATCTCCACTAAAGTAAATATTTCCTGTCTTCATATCTACATCGCTATTTACTTCATATGTTTCAAGAATATCAATATGTTTGACCGAGTGACCAGTAATAGAAGGGCGACCTTGTTGAAGTGCAATCACTTGACCATCTTCAGTAAGACGAACCCTCGGTTTTGGTCTTACTTCGATTTTCTTTGGTGGCTTTGGTTGGAGTACTTCTCCATAAACATTAATTCCATCTTTACCTTCTTTTGGTGGGAAGAGCCTTGCAATAACTTGTCCTGCCTCTACAGTAGGAATTTTCAACCGATTTTTATAATCGGCTTTTCCATCTACCTCTTCAATTACTTCTTTTAAGTCTTTGGAAAAGTATTTTTCTATTACAGAGTCGACTGCTGGAATAGGTGGTAAGCCTTCCGCTACTTTAATAGGCTTGAACGTTGGATTTAACAACTCTTGAATAATTTTCGTTGTGTAAATCTCAACTGAAACACCTTTTTTTAATACTTCTTCAGTAATTTTTGAACTGACTTCTTCTACATCACACGGGCTCGAAACGGCTTCAAGCTCTAGCATCATACGATGAGAACGAGCTTTTGTAGCTAGTTCGTATGTTTTAAACAGTTCTGAGGACACTTGTAATAGAATAGACAATTTATCATCACTAATTTTTATCGTAAAAGGTAAGGAAGAAGATTTTCTATGAATTTCAATTTTATCTTTAGAAAATACGATACGTTCTTTTTTTAGTAGTTGTTCATTTACTAGAATTTGCAGATCTGTATTAGGTACTAATATTGGATTTTTTCCACCTTCATTAGGGTCAATCACAAAAAGTTGTTGATCACGCACTTCAATAAATCCATCATTTTTATTTAGGACTGATTCTCTACTAGTATGTTGAGTTTCATTATCAGAAGATGGTTTATGAATTTCTTGATTTAAGTTAAGGTCGTCTATTAATTCAAATAATTTCGCATCATTTTTCATAGTCTCATCACATCCTTTGCTGTAATTTTATAAGAATTATTATAATCTATAGTAGAGTGTAGAGTTGTACTTTTAATTCGCTAGCACTAATATTTTTCTATATTATTAATCGATTCTAACTATATTTTACTAAAGTAATTTTGGTTTTGATGTGAAATAAGTCACAGAATTGTTTAAAATCACCATAATTGTTACCATAAAAGTTAATAATACATTAAAATTAGATATATTTTAATAGTTTATATATAAAACTATAGGACTTGAAAAAAATTTACTCAATAAATTTTTTAGAAAGGATGTCAAATATGTGCGGGCGTTATACATTAACAGTCGATCCTAACTTAATTATGGCAGAATATCAAATAATAAATGATTTCACTGACCAATATGAGATGCGCTATAATATTGCTCCTAGTCAAGGAGCGCTATCAATTATTAGTGACGGTGAAAATAGAAGAGCTGGATACTTACGATGGGGACTAATTCCATTCTGGTCAAAGGATGAAAAGATTGGCTATAAATTGATTAATGCAAGATCGGAAACATTACACGAGAAGCCTAGCTTCAAAAATGCTTTTAAAAAGCGACGTTGCCTAGTAATGGCTGATGGTTTTTATGAATGGAAGCGTACTGAAGACAAGAAACAGCCAATGAGAATTACTTTAAAAGATAAAAAAATCTTTGCGATGGCAGGCCTTTGGGAGAAATGGACATCGCCTGAAGGACAAGATATTCACTCATGTACAATCATTACAACCAAGCCGAATGATTTAATGGAAGAAATACATGACCGAATGCCAGCTATTTTAACTAGAGAACAAGAGCAAATATGGTTGAATAGAAGTATTGAGGATACGAATATTTTGCAAGATGTTTTAACGCCCTATGATGCAAGTAAAATGGAAGCTTATAAGGTCTCTACACTTGTTAACTCACCTAAGAATGATTCGGAAGTGCTAATGGAAAGGGTTGTAGAACAACAATAGTGCCTACTATGATAATTTCACGGTACCCTATTAGAATTTTGATAGAGTACCGTTTTTCTTTATTTACTCAATTAGTCTTTATCAGTGGCGTTTAATTTCAAAATTATCGCTTATATGTTTATTCGTTTGCTTTGTCAAAAAAAGCCTGAAATTTATTTACGACTGACATTATAATAAGCCCAATAATTAGTATTATCCAGATGCTTAATTCGGGGAAAAAATACATTAAACCTTGGGCAACTATTATAGCAACAATAGGTGCTAGAACTATTTTTAATAGTGGCTTCATAAAAACACTCCTTGAAAACGTATGTTGAAAGTGTAATCTACTTTATTAACAATAGATAATTTTTTTTAGAAGTTAAGTAATAGCATTGGATGTCAGATGTATTTACAGAAAATTTTAAAGTGTTAAAATTAATAGTAGTATCTAGTAATATTATCAAGTAATACCATTAATAATTTATTATAGTAAATACTTTGGAGGGTGAGAAACGATGAACAAAATAATAAAAATAGATATGAAACATTTAACTGTAAAAGAAGAGGATTCAAAACGCTATGAAAGGTTAGGCGGTAGGGGATTAACGTCAAGAATTATTCTAGATGAGGTATTACCAACATGTCATCCACTTGGGGGAAAGAATAAACTTATTTTTGCTACTGGTTTATTGACGGGGTCTGGAGCATCGAGTGCGGATCGTTATTCGATCGGAGCAAAAAGTCCATTAACGGGTGGTATAAAGGAAAGTAACGCTGGGGGAATTACAGGTCTAACATTAGGGAAACTAGGCATAAAAGCATTGGTTTTTGAAAATATTCGAGATGATTTTAAAATTATTCGTATTACAAAAGACGGTATTACCTTTGATAATGCAGACCCTATTTTAGGAAAAGGTTTGAGTGAATCAGCTACTTGGTTAAGAGACACTTATGGGAAACATGTTGCGGTATGGTTAATTGGTGTCGCTGGAGAGCAAAAAATGAACTTAGCCGGAATTGCAGGACAAGATAAAGACGGACACCCTACGCGGTATAATGGCAGAGGTGGTTTAGGTTCCGTTGCTGGTTCGAAGGGGATCAAAGCGATCGTCTTAGATCCAACAGGTATTGAAAAAAATCGACCAAACGATAGGGAGAGTTTTAAACCTGCGTTAAAACAATATCACACGTCGTTAATGGAAACACCAGCAACATCGAAAATTTTTCCAGAACTAGGAACAGCGGCTTTAGTAGAAACGACAAATGCTATCGGAGCATTACCTACTAGAAACTTTTCAACTGGATCAATCGAAGGGTATAAAAACATTACCGGTGAAACGCTAAGACAAACGATACTTGATCGTGGTGGTGATGGAACACCTACACATGCATGTATGCCGGGTTGTATAATTCGATGTTCTAACGTGTATTCTGATGCGGATGGTAATCGTATGACAGGTCCAATTGAATATGAAAATATTGGGTTGCTAGGTTCGAACCTTGATATAACAAATTTAGATGAAATTGCTGAATTAAACACTCTTTGCAATGAACTTGGCATTGATACAATTGAAGCAGGTGGAGCTTTAGGTGTATTAATGGCACAGAACGTAATTCCTTTCGGTGATATAAAGGCTGCCAAAGAGGCTTTAAACGAAATTAGAACAGGAAGCCCATTAGGTAGGATTGTTGGTAGTGGTGCAGATTTGATTGGGAAAATCTATGGGGAGCCTAAGGTACCTACAGCAAAAGGACAAACGATGCCCGCATACGATCCAAGAGCTGTTAAAGGATTAGGAGTGACGTATGCAACATCACCACAAGGGGCAGATCACACCGCTGGTCAAACAGTTCGAGCTCAAATTGACCATCATTCACCAGAGGGACAAGTTAAAGTATCGAAGGGAGCCCAAACTGTAAATACGGTGTTTGATAATCTAGGTATGTGTTTATTTAGTGCTGGTGCAGTTAAAAATCGCTGGGACTTGTTGGCGGAACTAGTGACAGCTTATACAGGAATAGATTTTACAGGTGAAGATATAGTAGCTGGTGCCAAAGAAACGTTAAAAGTAGAGCATCAATTTAACCGTGAAGCTGGATTTACAAAAGCAAACGATAAAATTGCAGACTACTTTTATGAAGACGAAAATGAGGCAAGTAAAACTGTTTTTGACGTTCCAGAAGAGGAACTCCATTCAATTGGAGTTGAAAGAGATGATTTGTAAAATCGAGTATATGAAAATTTTTGGAGTCTTAGAAAATGATTATTAAAGTGACATCTTTTATTCCCTACTTAGAAATAAGTCATTCTGAATATGAAATTGAAGAACGTACGACGATAGAAGAGTTCGTAACTCAATTAGGGGCAATATGGGATGACGATGTATTAGTGGTAGTCAATCGATATATCGTAACTGATAAACAACTGCAGTTACAAAATGAAGACGAGGTAAAACTGTTTATCCCGATTTCTGGAGGGTAATAATTGATTAGAAGGTGAGGAAAGTTATTTTTAAAATGAGAAGTTTTTCAGTCGACAAAAGGTGGAATTATATTGAAGTTAAATAAAGCATTACCTATTCTTTTTCTAATAATGTTCTTAGTTATGATGGGGTTTGGAATTATTATTCCAGTACTTCCATTCTATGCTGAAGAACTTGGGGCATCGCCTACCGTACTCGGTTTACTCATGGCGACCTACTCCTTAATGCAATTTATCTTTGCACCGATGTGGGGGCGTCTTTCTGATCGTATTGGTCGTAAGCCAGTAATCATGATCGGTATTTTCGGGCTGTCACTATCCTTTTTCATACTAGCATTTTCTACAAGCATATGGATGCTATTTGCTGCTAGAATCATTGGAGGCGTATTATCAGCTGCGAATATGCCAACTGTAATGGCTTATGTTGCGGATATTACTAGTGAAGAAGAACGTGGTAAGGGCATGGGAATTATTGGAGCAGCAACTGGACTAGGTTTTATTTTTGGACCAGCAATTGGTGGCGTGTTTACAAATATTAACCTACAAACTCCTTTTTATATATCCGGTTTTGTATCATTATTTACGTTAATCTTAGTCTTTTTTGTTCTGAAAGAGTCCTTACAACCATCGAGTGATAAGGTCATTTCAAGAGAGAAAAAATCGTTAAGAAAAGCTGTTCGTGAACCACTATCTATGCTATATTTTCTTCAATTATTTATCTCACTTTCGTTATCAGGGTTAGAAGCTACTTTTGCTTATTATGCAGCAGTAAGGGCAGGGCTTGATTCCGTGACATTAGGTTATATCTTTATGATAATGGGGTTAGCAAGTGCAATTGTCCAAGGGTCGATGGGGAAACTGACGAAAAAATTTGGAGAAACTACAATCATTAAAGCGGGTATTCTCATATCTGCTACTGGTTTCGGCCTTATCCTATTTATCCAAGACTTCACTACGGCTGCCATTTTTCTAGCTATATTTGGTGTCGGTAATGGTGTAATCAGGCCAAGTGTTTCTTCTTTATTAACGAAAAAAGCAAAAACTGGCTACGGGACTGCTACCGGATATTTAGCTTCATTTGACTCGCTAGGGAGAATCATCGGACCTATAGTTGGTGGGGTTTTGTATTCAATTACGATTGGCTTACCTTATATTTCAGGAATCTTCCTGTCAATAATCGCATTTCTTCTATTTAGAGTGTACACAAAAAGGTCAAGTCAACAGTTACCTTCAACTGGCTGATAGTATAATTAAGAAAACTATATTTTGTAGTAAATGTAACGGATTTAATTTTATAAATGGTTTGTCCTAAGGATAAAAATCAACCTTTTGGGACAAACCATTTTCTGTTCCTTCATAAGATTACAAAAGTTTAAATACTTAGTATAATAAATCAATTTACTTTATCCCCCTAAAAATAATATTTCATCACGTAAAGATTACTGTAAAACAAAATTGGAGGGATTTTTCATCATGTCAAATAACAAAATGCTATTCAGTAAAAATGTTCGAAATGTATTAGCTACAAGTGTAATTACAACGTCTTTAGCATTTACTTCTGTAGCTGGACAAGCTTATGCAAATAATCATGAACTGGAAGCGGACTTACATATTGAGGCAACAACAGATGGTTCTGTAGACTATGAATCTATTAATGTAGAATTAGAAGAGTTAATTGGGTCAGGTGACGAGAATTCGAACGGTGATGACGGTTTACAAGAAACTCCTAAACTTCTCCCAGGTGACCTATTGTACTTTACTAAAACAGTACTGGAAAATGTTAAGCTTGCCTTGACGTTTGACGATGTAAAAGAAATTGAAATAATGATTACCTTTACTCAAGAACGTATCAAAGAAGCTGCAGCTTTACTTGAAAACGGTGAAGAGGAGTTAGCTAATATAGTGCTTCAAAGAGCTATTGAACAACAAGAGTTAGCACTAGCAAAATATGAAAACATTGAAGATGTAGTAACAGAAGAAGAAGCTGGCAAAGAAGAAGTTACTGAGGAAGAAGTTAACGAAGAGGAAGTTACAGAAGAAGATGCTAACGTAGATGAAGTTACTTAGGAAGAAGTTAATGAAGAGGAAGTTACTGAGGAAGATGCTAACGTAGACGAAGTTACTGAGGAAGAAGTTAATGAAGATGTAGTAACAGAAGAAGATGCTAGCGAAGAGGAAGTTATAGAAGAAGAGGAACAAATAGATTCGATTCGTGCTGAACTAGAAGCTAAATTTTCTTCTAATATCCGAGCATTACAAGCAGCTCTAGAAAAGGTAAAAAATCCTAAAGCAAAAGAATCTTTACAAAAAAATATTTTAAAGGCACAAGAAAAGCTTGAAAAGAAAATCGATAAAAGATTAGCCAAGCTCCAAGAAGAAGAAATTAACGAAGAAAAAGTGGTAACTGATGAGTTACAAGAGGAAGAATACGTGGAAGTAGAAGCTGATAAAAATAACGATGACTTAACTGAAGAAAAAGAAAAAGAACAACTCGTTGAGCAAGAAGTTGAAGATAATACGATAGTTGTTACACATAGCGTACAAGTACAAGAAAGAAATAACGACAATGAAGTGAAACAACTTGAAGAAGAAAAACAAGTAATAGAAGCTGCTAACAAAGCTGCAGTACTGCAACGAGAAGAAGAAAAACAAGCTAGAGAAGAAGCTAAAAAGGTTGCCGAACAACAACGTGAGGAAGCTAAACAAACTAGAGAAGAAGCTAAAAAGGTTGCCGAACAGCAACGTGAGGAAGCTAAACAAGCTAGAGAAGAAGCTAAAAAGGTTGCAGAACAGCAACGTGAGGAAGCTAAGCAAGCAAGGGAAGCAGCTAAAAAGGCTGCGGAACAGCAACGTGAGGAAGCTAAGCAAGCAAGGGAAGCCGCTAAAAAGGAACATGAGGACGTAAGAAAGAGTAATTAAGTGTCTCAAGTTAAAAACAAACAATCAAGAAGAATTAGTACAAGTGGAACTAGAGCCAACATGCTTTAGTTCCCTTTGGCGTACCCATTTGTTTCTACTATACCCATGGAAGACATTACTTGTTTAAAGACGATAAAATTTTTGTTAGGGTAGATAGAGAATATTTTTCGAGTTAAGAAGCTGATGCGGCTTCTTTTTTTATTGCCTATAACTACTTCATGCGATAAGTGATAGCATATTCAAAGCACGAAAACAAAAAATCAAGGGGGTTATTAGCTAATGTTAACTATAATTACTTCATTGTTACTAATGACCGGAATAGGATTACCGGAAGTTGATGATACATTACTTATACCGAAATATGAAAATGAAATTATAGAGTGTACAATTGATACCAAAAATGAACGTTTAGAAGAATTAGTAGAGAATTTAGAAACTATAGATGAGCTAGAAGAGAGAGTTCTTCTGACGGATGAGGAAATAGATATGTTGGAACGTCTTGTAACTGCAGAAGCGAAGAGTGAACCGTTAGAAGGACAGGTAGCTGTAGCAGAAGTCGTGTTGAATAGAATGGAAAGTGAACAATTTCCTGATGAACTAGAAGAAGTGGTCTATGAAAAGGATCAATTTAGCCCAGTAACAAATGGTTCAATCAATAATGAACCTACAGAAAATGCAAAGCAAGCAGTTGAGGAAGCTTTATCAGGAACGAATGAGGCAAACGGGGCAATCTTTTTTTACAACGATACGATAATAAAGAAAAGTTGGTTAGAAACTAGACAAACGACAACTAGGATCGGAGAACATGTATTTAAGTTATAGTAGAAAAGCTGACGGCAAGGGAGGTACGAGTTATTTTTCACCTCCCTTTGAACAGCTTCTTCCTTATTCACGATGTGCTAACCCTCTTCTACTAACTGATTGTGGAGGTTGTTCCATCCAACCGTGATCGATTAATATATTGGCACCATCCTCTGCGTAAAACATTACCTCATGCATGAGTCGGTTGTAGTGTAGCCCTATATCACGTCGCGGACTAGTACCTAAGCTTGTTCCATAATGACTAACAGATGCGGCTGTGAGTGCAGAAATATGAAACATGATCAACTTATCAGAAAACGTACGTGCAGTTGATGAAGTAGGTAACGTGTCCCAAGTCATTGGTGACGGAAGTTCGCCTTCACTTAGAATGGAACCAAATATTTCAATATGCTTTGATGAAATTTCCACGCCCCTTAATAAGTATTTCACAACTTCTTCCTTTTCAGCCACTTGACTAAAAGCTGTAATTAGAGATTTCCCAAGCTGGTTTCGTTCGATATTAAAAAATAAGTTCATGATCTCAATGCTCGTTAATGGTCGACGTTCACCTAACCAACCCGTTAGGAAGTTCTGTTTTTTTACATAATCTACTTTAGTTGGAGCTTCTATTTGTGGTGGTCTTAAAAATAGGCCCTTACTCAGCATAGTATTTGCACATGTATTAAATAACTTCATCGTTTTTTCTCCACACTTAGTGAAAAAATGTCTGATATCATCACGTGCTGAGTTTGCAAGAGCAAGTGTAAAAGAGTTTCCGCCAATTTTAGCCATATTATGTACATAATACAAGCAGAAAGTATCTGAAAATAGTTTTGGAGCTTTTAAATTAACATCATCTTGTAAATTAAATCCATGTGGAATTGCAATATGTTCTTTATTAAATATAACTTCAATATCTCGCACATGTTGCTCTGATATTTGTAAGGCAACCTGAACATTTTCTTTAATTTCTAGATCTTTAATATGCTGCAAAAAATGATGTAGTACACATATCGCCATACTGTCATTCATATATGCAGTCCAAAGATTTCCAATTTCTGACGTAGAAAGCTTAATGTTAGCTTCCAATATCCACACCCCTTATTTAAGCTATAGATTTAATGTAACCTAAGTAGTAAAACTTATGAATTATCGTGTATGTTTTATAAAAGATATCTGTTTGAAACATAAATTATGAAAATAGACTGAAAAATACACCTTTTATACTTACATAAGTGGTAGTAAAGTTTGGCATACTCAAAAGAGCAATGTAAATTAAAAAACGCACGATCGTTTTAAATTTAAATAGTTGTTAGAGGTGACCACAGTGGATAATGTATTTGATTACGAAGATATTCAATTAATTCCAGCAAAGTCTATAGTAAATAGCCGTACTGAATGTGATACATCTGTAACATTAGGTGGACATTCGTTTAAATTACCAGTTGTACCCGCAAATATGCAAACAATAATAGATGAAAAAATCGCCATTTTCTTAGCGGAAAATGGTTACTTCTATATTATGCATCGTTTTGAACCGGATAAAAGGATTTCATTTATAAAAGATATGAAATCAAGAGGTTTATACGCATCAATTAGTGTCGGAGTTAAAGAGGATGAATATGAATTCATACAACAATTATCAGAAAAAGATCTTTCCCCTGAATTCATCACAATCGATATTGCGCATGGACACTCTAACTCGGTGATTGAAATGATTCAATATATTAAGAAGTACTTACCTAAAAGTTTTGTGATAGCTGGTAACGTAGGAACTCCACAAGCTGTAAGAGAATTAGAACATGCGGGAGCAGATGCTACAAAAGTAGGTATAGGCCCAGGTAAGGTTTGTATCACTAAAATTAAAACTGGATTTGGTACAGGTGGTTGGCAATTAGCCGCGATTAGGTGGTGTGCAAAGGCTGCTAGTAAACCTATTATAGCTGATGGGGGTATTCGTACAAATGGTGATATCGCTAAATCTATTAGATTTGGTGCTACTATGGTAATGATTGGATCACTTTTTGCTGGACATGAAGAATCTCCAGGTGAAACTATTGAAAAAGATGGAAAGCTCTGCAAAGAATACTTTGGCTCAGCATCGGAATTTCAAAAGGGTGAAAAAAAGAATGTTGAAGGTAAGAAAATGTATGTAGAACATAAAGGAATGTTACAAGATACTTTGATAGAAATGGAACAAGACCTTCAATCTTCAATCTCTTATGCAGGAGGGAATAAGCTAGAGGCCATAAGGACTGTCGATTATGTAGTCGTTAAGAATTCGATATTTAATGGTGATGCAGTATATTAGAGGTTCATTTATGAATTTTATTTAGGAAACAATAGCAATGGTCACTTCTAGGTTTCTTTTTCAATAACAATAATAAGATAATACTTATATAATCTCTAAAGTCATATAATTAAAAACATATATCTTTTTCCACGCTGGAAGGGATATATGTTTTTTTATCTGTATTCTTACATTATCTATAAATGAGTTATTTATGATAAGGTATAGTAGATACTTGCAAGGTAATTATGTTGAGAGCTAATAGGATTTTTTAGTAAGATAAAATAAATGCTAAACATTAAGCTTAAGGGGGATTTGCGTTGAAATTAATTAGCCCTTCCGAAGTACAAAACAAACTAAATGAGTTCAATGAACAAGATCTATACTTACATTTAGAAACTACAAATGGAGCGTATGCTTCACACCAAAACAAATCTGTAATGACAGTTGGTGCTTATATTCGTAACGGTGTTATTCGTTATGAACATGCTAAAATTACCGGCAATGGACCATATCGTGTTGGGATGAAGATGAAGATCGGCTGGGTATACGCTGAAGGCTTGACTCATTGGGAAGTCGATTCAGAGAATAGACTATTATTAGCAGGGCATGATGCTGATGGGAAGCTCGCTGTCGCCTGTCAAATTAGTACGCAACCATTTTAAAGATTAAGAATGTAGCAAAGGAGTGTGTATACATGGAGAACCGTATTTTAATCATTTATCCTCATCCAGATGATGAAGCTTTTAGTGTTTCTGGGACAATTGCCTTACATAGAGAAAAAGGGGCGGAAGTTACATATGTTTGTTGTACACTTGGTGAAATGGGACGTAACATGGGCAATCCACCAATTGCTACACGCGAATCCCTACCCTTAATTCGAAAAAAAGAACTTATGAATGCTGTTAAAGCTATTGATGTTACCGATGTACGGTTGCTAGGCTTACGAGATAAAACATTAGAATTTGAAGATTTAGATGAATTAGCGAATCGCTTTCGCGCATTTATTGATGAACTAAACCCATCACTAGTGATTACCTTTTATCCTGGATATAGTGTACATCCTGACCATGATGCGACAGGTCGTGCGGTTGTCCATGCCATGCAACAGATGCCAGAAGCAACACGTCCTAAGCTACATTGTGTAGCATTCTCACATGATTGTGAAGAAAAACTGGGCAAACCAGATGTTATTGTAGATGTATCCGCTGTGCAAGATAAAAAAATTGCATGTTACAAAGCACATAAAACACAAACAAGTGGATTTATTAGCGGACTACCAGAAAAACTAAAAAATAAGGACCCGCAAATTCTTGCATGGATTAATACAGAACGATTTTGGACTTATTCATTTGATTAATATTTTTGTCGAGATAAAACAAAACCGACACTAGCGTACGAGTCGGTTTTGTTTATTTGATGGTATTTTTACAAATAAGAATAATCTATTTTCGGTTCTGTATCGATTAACAGTTTACCTTCTTTCTCGATTAATCCCATTCTAAAAGTGTTTGGATTTCCTGATATTGTTATATCGACAAATGTAGGTACGGAATCATTTTCGGTAGTTACTGTATTGTATTGAAGATATGTATGAGTACCAAAATTAAACCGCCGTAAAACTTTTTTATGTTTTTCCTCGCAAAACAATGCTTCATGGAGGTTTTTACTAGTTAACTCTTTGCCAATCAACGGATTTAATCTATCTAAAACATCAGCTTTTCTTATCATAATCTTTTCCCCTTCATTAATCTCTCTTTTATACTTGAACTTTAAGTAAAACAACATCATACATTAATTATAAGCATAGAAATTACTGACGCAACTAATTCAATATTTTCATTCGATTAGTGTAAAATATGATGGATTTTCAAAAGTGTGTAATAATAAAAGCAGACAGTTCTTACTGAAAAAATGAATACACATTTTTTATTGTCCAATTTGTTAGAATATTATACAAGACGTTTTCGTGAACGTTGTGAGATTTTCTACCAAGGTTTTTTAAATTTTTTAATTTTGGCTATCCAAAAATGTAATAAAAATGATAGAATTTATTGTGGATATAATTAGTGTATAATTGACAAATTCTTGGTGAGGTGAAAAATATGAATAGCACAGAGCAAAACAAAACAGTTGCAACTGCGTATTCAAGAACAAATCCGTTTCATGCAGAGGTTCTTGAAAATATAAATTTAAATGGAGAAGGCTCAAGTAAAGAGACTAGGCATATTGAATTATCATTAAAAGGGTCTGACCTGTCTTATGTACCAGGTGACTGCCTTGGAATCCTTCCTGAAAATGACCCTGAACTAGTAGCAACTCTTATTAATGAAATGAACTGGGATGAAGCGCAACCAGTAACAATTAATAAGCAGGGTGACACGCTACCACTTAAAGAAGCTTTAACAACACATTTTGAAATTACACTTCTAACAAAGAAAGTATTACAAAATGCTGTGGAATTAACAGAAAGCGAGAAACTTAAAGAGCTTGTTGCTGTTGAAAATGTAGTTAAGTTAAAAGAATATATTGATGGACGTGACTTACTTGATTTCTTACGCGATTTCGGACCGTGGAATGCAACAGCTGAGCAAATTGTAGCTCTTTTAAGAAAAATGCCTCCACGTCTATATTCAATTGCAAGTAGTATCGCAGCTAATCCAGAAGAAGTTCATCTGACTATCGGTGCAGTTAGATACACTACGCATGGTCGTGAAAGAAATGGCGTATGTTCTGTACAGTGTGCGGAGCGTCTACCTGAAGGTGATACACTGCCTGTATTTATCCAACAAAATAAACACTTTAATCTTCCCGATTCACGTGATACCGATATTATTATGCTTGGACCAGGAACTGGAATAGCACCGTTCCGTTCATTTATTCAAGAACGTGCTGTAAATAAAGGAGAAGGTAGATCGTGGTTATTCTTTGGTGACCAACATGCAGCAACTGATTTCCTTTATCAAGATGAGCTAGAACAATATCAAAAAGATGGTGTTCTAACAAAATTAGATGCTGCATTCTCACGTGATTCTGACCAAAAAGTATATGTTCAACATAAAATGCTTGAACATAGTAAAGAATTATTTGAATGGTTAGAAAATGGTGCTTACTTCTACGTTTGTGGTGATAAGCAATATATGGCGAAAGACGTTCATAGTGCACTTCTTGAGATTATTGAAAAAGAAGGTGCGATGAGTCCCGAGGCAGCAGAAGAGTACCTAAGTGATATGCAAAAACAAAAACGTTACCAACGTGACGTATATTAAGAAAAATAAAAAAGATAGGTGAGTAGCAACTGCTTTCCTATCTTTTTTAACTATACATCGTGTTTTGAATTTACCTTATACTTATAATTCACTTTTTTTGTGTTCCTTTCTAAAGGTATTATCATAAAGAGCCTGAAATCCATACATTAATACTGATTTTATAAGAAACACAACCGATAATTGAACTTTAGTTAATCTAACAAGTGAAGCGTAACCAATTTTCTTAAGCCAGTCCATAATAAAAAAGGTAAAAACGGAATCGATTAATAAATTAACTAAAAGATATAATTTAAACTTTCCAAAAGTATATTTTAAAATCCAAAGAGAACCAACAAAAAATGGCCCTATGATTAGAGGGATTTCTCCTAGTACATTAGGTTTTACATTGAAATGAAACCACCACCATTTTTTCTTCTCTCCTAATCGACCTTCATTAAATACATATAGGCACATGAATAATGCTCCAGGAAGAAATTTCTTTAATGACTTTGAACCGATCAGTGGAAAAGTAAGCCATGGTAAAATAGTCATTAAAAGAATATATTTATTAGTATTCTTCACCACAAAATCCCCCTTTTAACTATCATAGTAAAATTTTCCCCCTTTAAAAGAAAGTTATGTATTACTAATAGACTGATTTTAAAAAAGATACTAATGAAGGGATATTATAAATATAGAGATAATAAGGAAAGTGATTTGAAAATGGATATAAAAACAGGCTGGGACAATGTCATTATGACCTTTTGTCCCAGCCTCTAAGTTAGTTTGTTTCAATTTAAAAAACGTACATGAGTAATTAAACCATATTCAACTTTGTAAACAGCGACAACATGTTTTTCTTCTGTTAAGCCACGAGACCCAGTAACTCTTTCCTCATCGAGTACATAATTTTCAAGGATAATTCTTGAAACTAGTTGACAATGGAGATTGGGACTTTCGTGAAAAAGTAATTCATACCGCTTACGCATTGCTTCTTTATTCTCCATTAGCACATTACCTGCACCGTCTTCAACGAAGCAATCTTCTGAATAGCATTCCAAAAATGTTTCTAAATCTCTGTTATTATAGGCTTCTAATTGCTTTTGTGCTGGAGCTGATATATCACTCATCAAATAACCTCCAAAATGTCTTTTACATGTAGATTATACATTACGAATAGTTTGTACTAAGAGGGTAGGATGGTCAAGCTAGAATAACATCTCAACTTCTAATTGCATATTAATTTCAAAACTAATTTTACTACCTATCTATTATCCTATTAGGGTAAACTTAAATTACCAGTGTGAATTCTAGTGTTTTCAGTTAAAATTAAGTAGAATGAATATATGATAATCTGTAGTTCAAATAGACAGAGGGGTGAATACAAAGTGAAAAGTACAATCTTTACTCTTGTTGCACTCATTTCCATATTGTTATTGACAGCTTGTGGAGGAAACGAAGATAGTGCAAAAGATATTAAGGAATTGGTGAATGATTATAGTGTCACTAATATGGAAGGACAAATTGCTTCAATCACTTCCCATGAACTTATTGTCACTAATAGTGATGAAAGTCAGTTAACTTATGACCTTCCTGAAGATGAGTTTTTTGTTTCTATCGCGCCGTACCTGAACAATACCCATCCTTGACTTATCCATAACTTGACAGGTTGTCAAGGCGAATTAACAAATGAAGAGTTTGCTTTATACATTGAAGACAAGGAAGGCAACGCAATACTAGATGAAACCGTAACTTCATTAGCGAACGGTTTTATTGATTTATGGCTACCAAGAGACAATAATTATACTGTTAGAATTGAATATGACGAAAAAACAGTGGAGTCAGAGATTTCTACATTTGAAGGAGACGCCACTTGTATTACAACGATGCAGTTGATGTAGAGAAAACAAGGATTCATCACTAAGCGTTTCTGGAAAAAACAGGAGCGCTTTTTAAATTTTAGTCAAATTTGTAAAAGATAACGTGAAACTTATTTTAAGTATATTCGTATATTAAAATGATAGGTTGATAAAATATGAAATGTAGTTTTCAGAATAGAATAAGAGGAGAGATTCATAGTGGCATTAAAGCTAGAACGAGTAACGAAAAAATTTGGAGAGTTTACGGCAGTTGATGATTTGTCCCTTTCTATTCCTGAAAAAGAAATGTTCGGCTTTTTAGGAGCAAATGGTGCGGGGAAAACGACGACATTTAGAATGATTCTAGGACTGTTAAGCCAAAGCAGCGGATTAATCACGTGGGACAATAAACCGATTAATTATTCTACTAGTCACATAATTGGTTACCTTCCAGAAGAAAGAGGACTTTATCCTAAGTTAAAAGTAAAAGACCAAATCGTTTATTTAGCAAGACTTAGAGGGATGCAAAAAAAAGAAATTCTAACAGAATTGGATTATTGGTTAACCAGATTCAAAGTACCGGAAAACGGTGAAAAGAAAATAGAAGAGCTTTCAAAAGGGAATCAGCAAAAGATACAATTTATCACTGCTATTATACATAAACCAAAACTATTGATTTTAGATGAGCCTTTCAGTGGTCTTGATCCAGTGAATGTAGAAATGCTAAAAGAAGCAGTACTAGATTTAAAAGAAAAAGGGACGACGATTGTATTTTCAAGTCATCGAATGGAGCATGTAGAGGAAATGTGCGAGCATTTATGTATTATGCATCATGGTAAGCCGGTTGTTCAGGGTTCTTTAAAAGCAATTAAACGGTCATTTGGAAAGAAGAACTTAATCATTCACGCAGACTTTCCTTTAGATGTTCTAAAGAATTACTCTGGTGTCACAAAAACTAAACAAACTACTCAAGGGATTCATTTACAGATAGAAGGAGAACATGTGGCAGAAACCATTTTAAAGGATATTGTAGGCAAAGGATTCATTAGAAAGTTCGAACTTGAAGAACCTTCTTTGAATGATATTTTTATTGAAAAAGTAGGTGCTTCCTATGAATAATTTTTGGATTATTTTATTTCATACGTACTTCAGCAAGTTAAAAACAAAACAATTTATCATTTCTACAGCAATCACATTAGCAATTATTATTGGTTTAACGAATATGACGAATATCATTGATTTTTTTAATAGGGATGATGGAAAACAAACGATTGCAGTGATTGATGAAACAACAGTTTTATTCGAAACACTTGAATCAAATTTACAAGAGACGAATACTCAAATTGAACTCATTAATTACAATGGTGATGAAGCACAAGCACAAACGGAAGTGGAAGAAGGGGAATATACTGGATTACTTCTTCTTTCTACTGATTCAGAAAACCTTCCTGTTGCCACGTATAAATCGATGACAATGTCAGATTCCTTTTTACCTATGGAGTTACGTAATAGTTTACAGCAAATTAAAACAGAGATGATTGCTTCACAAATCAATCTGAGTAACGAGCAATTAACGAAGCTTTATGAGCCTGTTGTATTTGAGCAGGTAGCACTTGAGGAGAATGCAAAAACAGCTGAGGAATTAAATCAAGCTAGAGGCTTAGTCTACGTCTTATTATTTGTTATTTATTTCGCCGTTATTTTGTATGCTAATATGATTGCGATGGAAGTGGCGACGGAGAAATCATCTCGTGTCATGGAAATACTAATCTCGAGCGTGTCTCCAATTAAGCAAATGTTTGCTAAGATACTAGGGGTTGGTTTACTTAGTTTGACACAAATGTTCTTGATGTTAGGGGTAGGATATTTTTCTATTCAACGAAATCTCGCTTCAATGGAAGGTGGTTTTTTCGAATTTTTTGGATTTAACAATATCCCTATGAGTACAATTATTTATGCTGTTGTATTTTTCGTATTAGGTTACTTTTTATATGCAACATTAGCGGCATTTTTAGGTTCATTAGTGAGCAGGATTGAGGATGTTCAGCAAATGATTACACCGATGACATTAGTCGTAGTTGCTGGGTTCATGATTGCGATGTTTGGATTAGGTCAGCCTGATACAACATTTATTACGATAACGTCTTATATTCCTTTCTTTACACCGATGTTAATGTTTATGCGTGTTGGCATGTTAAACCTACCTGTGTGGGAGCCGATTTTAGGAATTGCTATTCTTATCGTAACTATTTTTATCCTCGCTATTTTTGGTGCAAGAGTCTACAAAGGTGGAGTACTCATGTACGGGAAATCTAGCTCCTTTAAAGATATTAAAAAAGCTTTAGATTTCACTAAAAATAAGTAAGTCAGTAACAAGAGTAACGATTGATGACGAACTTCTCATGAATCAAATAATAGAAGATTTTTCTACTATTAGACTCAAAGAAGATAGGGGAGCTCGTTTTCTAGATAGAAGGTATACAATTGCAATAACCACAAACAATGAGATTAAAGAGAATTTCTCAGAAACGAAAACTCTCTACCTATATATATTGATGAAGATTATATTAATAATTACAAAATTATAAGTGAAATATATCATTTAGAAACAATCGAATCACTCGTTGATAAGGATGATGTAGATTGGGAAATAATGAATGATAGGTAGAAATAGAGGGCCTGTTCTTTTGTACAGTAATGTACTAAGAACAGGCCTTTTTCTATAAAAAATACTAGATGAAATGTAGTACTGCTCGTCAAAATGATGAATTTTATTACAACAAGATCTCCTACAAATTACGTCTAAGAAAATTCGTTTTTTCTTAGTGCATGATTTGTCCAAATCCTGAATAGCTATTAACAAAGAAGTAGGACTGGCAAGTGCTCTTCAACAATTTGATTTTATGCTAACTAAGTTTTGACAGGAGGGATTTTCATGGTTGAAGCGATTCTTAAACTATTTACAAGTGAACAACAGGCCCAGTCGATTTTATCTAATTCCTTGATTGAATTAATTTTCATGGTACTATTTGTCACATTTATTGTGGCTATTCTCATTCATTTCATTTTGTTTAGTAAGTTAAGGAGAATTCGAAATTTTATAACTGATACGGGTTCTTTGGATATTGATCCGTTAAATCGGTTTCAAGCAGAGTACGAGCATAAGGCCAAAGAAGAATCTGTGAAAGCTGAGACATTTGTGCAAAATAAATTCTCTAGTTGGCGTATGTTTAACGTACCAGTTGTCAGTCTGATTAAAATGATTCAGATGACCGTCTCTGTTTTTATCCTAGTTGGGGTACTTGGAACATTCATAGGTCTTGCTATGTCTCTAGGAAGCATCGATGCAACTGGGGACCAGCTAGTCGAAAATGTAGCGTTGGTACTTGCGGGTATTGATGTAGCGTTCTATACAAGTATTGCGGGTATGGGATTATCTCTAATTATGACAGTAGTTACGAAAGTGGCGAATACGGAATTTATGCTAACCGATATTATGTTAAAGACAGAATCCCATTTAGAAGAACAGGAAGAAGATGGGATAAGTCGTCTTATTGATGTCTCAGAATCAATTAATTCTTCAATAGTTGAACTAAAAGAAACGAATCAGGAATCGTTAAACGAGGTCGTTCAATCGTTTAGAGGCTTTCAAGAATATACGGTTGGTTTGCAGCAATCTGCTCGAGATTTGGCAAAGTTTAATGAAGGTCTATCTAATAATCTCAAGGACTTCACAGTCATTTTTGATAGCATCAAAGAAGTTACAAATGACTTTGATAAAGGAGTAGGGAAGCTCAATAAGAACTTCGATCAGTTATTTTCTTACTTCCATAAAATGGACCAGAGAAACGAGCTCATGACAAATACTTTTACTGAAACATATAAAAATATGAAGCAACTATCAAACTCCCAAGTGGAAACATTAAACCAATTCCAACAAACAACAGTCGATTTAAAAGACTATTTCTCTTCCATTGCAGAAAGGCAGGAATCCATACAAGGGGCATTTGATAGAATGAACGCACAGAGCGAACATCTTGTAAAAGTAATGAAGGAAAACAATCAACAGTTTGAACGCATTTTTGGTAACGATCTTACTACTCAATTAACTGGAATTACCACACATTTAAGAGCATTGAAGAATGACTTTGATAAACTAGGAAACTCTATCGTTCGTCTTCCAGAAGCATTAGAAACGATTAACACTGTACAAGGGGAATATAAGAACCTGTTATCGGATCGGTTTGATGAATTGAAAGAGTTTAATAGGGAATTTAATACCCATTTAAAAACTCATGCTGCAGATTCACAAAATTTTGAGAAACATTTAAATGACGCAACTCGATCTTATGAGCAAATAGGTATGAAAAATAATCAATTACTAAATGAAATCAATCGTACGATAGCCCATATGACAGATTCGTTTAATCAAAGAGAGAATCAAATTGAAACAAGCGTTGGTGTACTCAAAGACACTTTATCTAGATATGTCGGCAATTTAGAGGGTACGCTTGGTGATAAACTAGATAAAGTGAGCAGAAGCATTGGCGACTATGTAGTTGATATGAATGACACAGTGAAGAAAGAATTTAAACAAATAGGAGAAATTACAGAAGATAACCAACAAAGAAGTGCTCGTTACATGCAACAAACCGTCAGTGATTTGAGTCAAGAGCTTCACCAGTTAAATCGCCAGCTTCAAGCTCTATACCAAGAAGCAATGAGACAACAACAAAGTAATCGTGTAAGGGTTGGAAGCAATGATTAATAAATATAAAAAGCTATTTAACGGTGAACAGGAGGAAGGACATTTTTGGCCATCATTCACTGACTTATTAACGGCGATTTTACTTTGTTTTATCTTGATTTTTATAATCATGATGGTTATTAAATCATTTCAAATTGAAGAAATGAAACGAACAATTGATCAAATAATGGGTGTCAGAGTCCATTTAATTACGGAGTTGAATGAAGAATTTAGTGATTCTACGTTAAGCATTGAAATCGATGAGCAAACAGGTGCGATGATTTTTAATACAGATATTTTATTTGAATTTGATTCAGATGTTTTAAAGCCAGAGGCATTTCAGTTTTTAGATGAATTTGTTCCCGCATATTTAGATGTCTTATTAGAAAGTGGGTATGAAGACTATATTTCAGAAATCATAATAGAGGGTCATGCAGATAGTATCGGTAGCTATTTGTATAATCTAGAGCTTTCTCAGCAAAGGGCGTTTAGTGTAGCAGAATATATTCTAAGCGACCAATTTCCATATAAAAACATCCAAGAACACCTAAAAGAGAAACTAACGGTAAATGGAAGGTCTTATACGGATGGACGTACCGATGAAGATGGGAATTACAGTAATCAAGCCTCTCGTCGTGTTGAGTTTAAATTCCGTTTAAAGGATGAAGAGATTTTAGAAAAGACACGGGAATTATTGGGAGGAACTTGATAACCTGAAATTGCTGAAAAGATAGAATAAAATGGATTCAAGAAGTGGTAATGGCTTCTCAGATTGCGCGCTTACAATGATTAAACAAATCATAGCAGCCACTAAATGATGTAACGGCTTCAAGCATTACTTAATAAGACTGCTGGAAAAGTGAAAATCACACTTTTTCAGCAGTCTTCATGTTCCTTAAGGGTTAGTAGAGGTTACAGAATATACACAGGAAAATTTACCTTTCATTTATTGATTATTCTACACGATTACTTTTTTCTGATTTTTCTGATTTTTAAATAAAAAAATAGTTGACAAGAAAAATAAATTTATGATATTATTAAAAATTTGATAATAAATAATTTACATGTTAAGATTAAGAAGGTTACGATATATGGGGGTGGGTTATTTGTTTCAAATTGGCGATAACATTGTTTATTCAATGCACGGTGCAGGTATAATAAAAGCCATAGAAGAAAAGGAAATCTCAGGGGACAAACGACAGTATTATGTCATAAAAATGTTAATCGGTAATATGCAAGTTATGATTCCTACGGGTAAAATATTGAGTTCATGTTTACGCCCTGTTACTGACATAATTGCATTAAAACAGATCATACACATTTTTCAGCATGGAGAATCAGATAGATTACTGCCGTGGAAACAAAGGTATAAAGTGAACATGGACAAAATAAAAACCGGTAAAATACAAGATTGTGCTGAAGTTGTACGTGATTTAATGCGTATGAAAAAAGAAAAAGCACTTAATACAAGCGAAAAAGAAATGTTAGATAACGCACATAAATTTTTGATTAGTGAACTAGGATTAATTAAAGGGATTACTGAAAATCAAATAAAAAGTTTCTATTAAGGTTAACTTTTAAATAATGTATTGCATCTCCCTACTCGAACGTTGAGTAGTTTTTTTATTGATATGCAAAAAACAAAAAAAACAGGCCCTATATAAAGAGGGCACTGAAAAAGTCCAATCAAGACGATTCGAGAAGCAGTAATGACTCCGAACGTTGCTCGCTTGCTATGAGAAACCCACTCATTGCAAGCTTTTGAAAAGAGGCAACGACTTCGCACATTACTTCAAGGCTACTCAGCATCCTCTATATAAAGAGCTTGTTTGTATATACGATTTAAGATTAAGCAACTTTTTGAACGTTAGCAGCTTGATCTCCACGAGCACCTTGCTCAACGTCAAATGTTACTTTTTGACCTTCGTCTAATGATTTGAAACCTTCACTTTGGATAGCAGAGAAGTGTACGAATACATCGTCTCCAATTTCACGTTCAATAAAGCCAAAACCTTTTTCTGCATTAAACCATTTTACTGTACCTTTTTCCATCTTTGTTGCCTCCTAGTGCGTTACCACACATTTAATACTACCCTTGCCCAAAGTATCATCAAGACGAAAAGTCGATATTCATACTATCCTTTACACCGAACAAAAATAATTCTTCTTTATTATAGCAGAAAACGGAAATAAATGCAAAAAATTGAAATTAAACTAAAATAGGTACAAAATCCACAAAGAAAGAAAGGCTTTATTCCATAGAAGCTAACACCTCATCTATTTTACCGGAGATAAGTGGATAGAAATATTTCTTTGCACTGGATGTTGAATTTCCACCGAAAAATCCTGTACCAGGGCAAGTTTTCACATTATAATCTGGCCCATTATCTAATACCTTTTCTCCTGTTTTTAAATCCCACCAATGATGGTATGTGATACTGTCTATGGAAGGAGATAAGCCGAACTTAATACAAAGTAAGGCATTAATATACACAATCGTTTCCTTTTGTTGTTCCGTCATTACATCATTCCCGATATCAAAGTTCCCAACATGTTCAATCGAAAGAGCTCCTGTGTTAGCAGTAGCACCAATTGAACCTTCTGGGGCTACATTAAAAGGTCTAGATACGGCTATTTTCCCATCTGGGAATGTCGTAATGTTTTGAGCGATATTACTCCAACCCATCTTGTTTATATGATGATTTTCCATCCCACTTAACATTCTAAAATGGTTTGAGCCATCAAAATGTTTGTATGACGGAACCCATGTGTGATGTTGCTGGATCTTTGTAATCGGTCTGTTGAATTCATTGTGAAATAACCAATCTTTAAATTCCTCTCTTGTCATAAGAATATGCTGTCCTTGCATGGTCATTTTTTGTGGAACAATTTTGATTATTTGTCCAGTATACAGCTCTTCTGATGACAGTCCGTTTATTGTTTTTATTAGTTCTATTGATGAATTATGTGTTATAGCAATGTCCTTTAATGTGTCACCAACGACAACTTCATAAGTTACCGGTACCCACAATTTTTGTCCGGCTAATAACGTATTAGATTGCAATCCATTTGTTATTATTAGTTCATCAACTGTCGTATCAAATCTTTCTGCGACTTTGGAGATTGTATCGCCTGTTTTAACGACATAAATATTACTAGGACCAGATTCTGCCGAAAATACAGGAGAATACGTAAGCAACACACAAAAAAACAAACAAATTATGAACACAATGTTTTTTTTCATATTCAATTTCCTTTCTTAAAAATCGTATTCGTAGCTTTGCGGGGTTTTGGTCATTCCTTAGTTTGTTGTACGATCATAAATATATTCTCCATAACATTTTTTTAATCTCCATTGTTATGTAAAAAACTACTTCTAGAAGAGAGAATTCTTCCAGAAGTAGTAATGTTTAAATCTCTATTGTAATGAGCTATTGTTTTGGTTTTGATATGAAGAATTTTGGAATTGATTTTGTTGTGATTGTTGGCCTTGACCTTGACCTTGACTTTGGTTTGTACCTTGACCTTGCTGTTGTTGTTGTTGTAATTGTTGCTGAGATTGGTTAATTTGTTGAGTAATTTGGTTAAGCATGTTAAATGATTGAAGTGACTGTTCAACACCTCCTAATGTTTGTGTAGCTTGTTGAATTGATTGTTGCAATTGCTGGAATGTTTTTTGTTGTTGCTGTTGTGCTTGGCTACTAAATTGTTGCATTTGTTGTAGTAATTCGTTTGAAGATTGCATTGTTTGGTTTGAAGCCGTACCACCCATACCACTTTGTTGTTGAGTAGACTGCATTTGTGTTAATGCATTTTGCATCGTTTGTAATTGATTTCTTAGAGGCATTAACTCATCTCCAATTTCTTCCTCGACTTTTGATTCAGTAATTCTTTCAATAACAGCCTTTTCAGCAGCAGCCTTTGTTTTTGCATCAACGTCTCTAAGTGTTTTTGTGTCCTTTTCCATAGCGAATTCCTCCTGAAATTTGTTTTGAGTGATTGGGACTGGTCTAACTAGATGGTAGTTAGACTCTGTTTCTCGTTTGCGACCTGTAGCATAAACAATACCAATTGCAACAGCAAAGCCCAAAAGTACTAAGAAGAATAACATTCCAAAAATGGTAATGCACCTCCAAGTTGACTGCACCATTTAAAATGTTTGGTAAAGCAGTACCTGAGTTATTATGGTCTTAATTGCGGTATGTATTACTTGAATTAATTTCCATAAATAAAATAATCTAATAAATCTTAAAATGAATTTTCCAGATAATTTGTGCAAAATCATTGGAAAAATGAGGCTAAGTCACTACACCAGTAATGATATAAGTGTTTTAATTTACGGGGGTGACTATGCTGACTGTAGACGAAGTAAAAATAAATCCAACATTCAATACATTGACTACTGTTTCTAAAAAATGTTTTCATTAATCAGTGAGCGTTTGAATGTACAGACAGCTTATGTAACAAAAAGAGGCGATACAGCTATGACTGTATTAAGTTCTTATAATAAAGAAGAAGAGATCATTCCAGAAGGTTACAGCGTTGAATACGGTGATACATACTGTAGACTAATTATTAGTAACAAAGGTCATGCTATGCACACAACTAATTTAGCAATAGATGAGTTAACAAAAGAATTAGAAGTAACAAAGCTTTTAAACACAAAAGGTTTTCTAGGTGTTACGTTAAAGGATTTAAAAGGGAATGTATTTGGTACATTATGTGTAATGGATCGTAGAGAAAGAACGTTTTCAGCTGAAGACATAGTATATCTAAAAAATATGGCTAATATTTTATCTCATATGATAGAGTTGGATTATATGAATTACAATATTGGTTTTTTTAGCGTTCCAATTATTCCTATTACTGAAGATGTTGCACTACTTACTTTGCAAGGTATTGTCGATGAGAAACGTACTGAACAAATCATGGTAGATGTGTTACATAGTGTCGCTGAAAAGGAATTTGATTATTTCATCATGGATTGGTCAAAGCTTCGTTTAGAAGATGATTCGTATAGTAATGTTCAAAATGTGCTTTTTAATATTATTAATGCCCTCAAATTAATGGGTGTAGAAACAATAATAACGGGGGTTACTCCAACTTTTGCAAGAAAACAAGTAAATAATTTTGATGTCAAAGAATTCAAAACAAAAATGGTAAAAGACGTACAAAGTGCACTTGAATACGCGGGTTATACATTAACAAAAAAATAATTATAAGTACGAGACGCTAGAAGCAATTCCTTACTAACTAAGGGGTTGCTTTTTCTATTTTCCTATCAAGAATAGATTTGATAGTATTTTTATTAAGAATAGGTTTATTTTTTTTTGAATAGGGTATTTAAGACAATTAGGTGTATAAAAAATAAAGTGAGGGAAACGCATGCTTACATTCAACACAATTATTTGTAAACTAACAAATAGTCCTTCCGTCATCAATAGTGGGGCACATATCCTTTACATGTATAATGATATTGATACATATATAGAGAATGCGATTAGCTTCATTTATGAAGGTATCCTACAAGAAGCATTCGTATTTTTAATTGAAAACGAAGAAATAACAATTAGAATAAAAGACCAATTGTCATTAATGAACTTGACAATTGAGCAAATGAACTATGTTACATACATAAAATCTGATGAGTTTTATCTTATTGATGGAAAATTTGACGGAATAGAAGCAGGAGCTAATCTGAAATCACTTGTACAACCTCTTATTGATAAAGGAGGTTCCATACGAACATGGGGGAAAATACCTGTTGCAACGGATAACATACTGGATTCAATTAAATTTTATGAATGCTCAAAGGATAAATATATTACCGAAAGAAACATGATTTCGGTCTGTTCATATAGCAATATATCTTCTCCAGCTTATTTACAAAATGAGTTACTCAAAACACACACACATATTATGACAGACGATGATTATAATCTATCACCTTTTTACAATCGGAAACATCATGATTATTCTTCCGTAGAGGTAGTAAGGTCACAGCTAGTAAGAAAAAAAATTAAAGACCTAAAATATCAAAAAAGCCATTTAGTATTTGAGAATAATAAATTTAAAATAAAAAATGAAGTAATTAGGAAAAGTGAGTTTAAACTTCGAACGATCATTAATGAACTTCCAATTCCTGTTATTATTAGAAGTAAATCAAAGATTCTTTATACGAACGATGTTGCGGAAGAGAATTTCTCTATTGCTTCCATAAATACAATAGGTAAAGATACGCTTGAGGATTTCTTTTCTAGTTATGAATTAGATGTACCCAATGCGTCAAATCAAACGGTGCATGAACATCAGTTTATTCACGAAAACGGTAAGAAGAAATTTTATTTAGTAAAGTCAATCAATATTATATTTGAGGAAGAACCAGCGATAATGCACTCTTTTGTTGATATTACTCAGGAAAAAGAAAATGAGAAACTCATTATTCGTTCTGAAAAAATGAATATAGCAGGTGAACTTGCAGCTAGTATTGCTCATGAATTAAGAAACCCACTAACAGCTATTAAAGGGTTCTTCCATATGTTAAGAAATACAAATGAAGATAAAGAGATGTATTATGATATTATTGAAGACGAGCTTTCACGTATTGAGCAAATTTCTAGTGAATTATTAACACTTGCGAAGCCTCATTCTGAGAACCGAGGTAGTCATAATATCATTCAAATTGTAGAAGACGTTATATTATTACTTACGTCCCCATCAAATATGAAGAGTATTGAAATAATCCTTGAAACTACTGAAGAAGAATTAAACATAAATTGCGAAGTAACAAAAATTAAACAAGTCTTTATTAACTTGGTCAAGAATGCAATTGATGCGATGAAAAATGGCGGTATTATCAAGATAAACGTTAAGAAAATTAATAAAAATATTGAAATAAAAGTCATTGATCAAGGTTGCGGGATTCCGACAGAATTAATTAATAAAATCGGAGAGCCTTTTTATACAACGAAAGAAAAAGGGACTGGAATCGGACTAATGATTTGCTATCAAATAATTGAAAGCCATGAGGGGACAATCCAGTTAGAAAGCAAAGTTGGTTGTGGTACGACATTCACTATTACTTTACCAGCAACCAGTGAAAGAGTAATTGCCTAATAAATATTATATCAATTACTCATTAAACGCTCAGTTTACTTATTGTAATAGAGCGTTTTTTGTGCTGAGTTTGAACAAATTATTAATTAGATCTATTAATGAAGTGGCATTATATGTAATATGAATGATATACAATTCAAAAAAATTGATGTTAATTGTTATTTGATAATTTGGGAGGTCTTTATTATGACCATATTAGAAACTAGAAATTTAACAAAAGAGTTCGGAAAATTTACTGCATTAGATGGAGTAAACATGAAAGTAAACGGTGGAGAAGTGTATGGTTTCATAGGACCAAACGGCTCAGGAAAATCGACTACGATCCGTATCTTGCTAGGAATTTTGAAACCGACTGAAGGTGAGGCGAAAATTTTTGGCAAAGATGCATGGAACGATGCAGTCGACATTCATAAACGACTGGCGTATGTACCTGGCGATGTAAATCTTTGGCCAAATTTAACAGGTGGAGAAGTGATAGATTTATTCATGAAATTGCGTGGCTCGAATAACAGGAAGCTTCGAGATGAATTAATCGAAAAATTTAAATTGGATCCTTCCAAAAAGTGTAGAACCTACTCAAAAGGAAATCGTCAAAAGGTTGCATTAGTATCAGCTTTTTCATCAGATGCAGAACTCTATATTTTAGATGAGCCTACATCAGGTCTAGATCCACTAATGGAAAAATTATTTCAAGAATGTGTTCTCGATGCGAAAAAAGCTGGGAAAAGTGTCCTACTTTCTAGTCATATTTTATCTGAGGTTGAAAAGGTATGTGACAAGGTAGGAATTATACGTGAAGGGAAAATGATTGAAACTGGTACATTAAATGAATTACGTCATTTAACAAGGACGAATTTAATAATCGAAACAAAGCAACCAATTCTTAATCTAGAAAACGTAAAAGGAGTTCACGAAATACAAAAAAATGAACAAACAATTTCCTTTCAAGTTGATGTTGAAGAATTAGATGAAGTGATCAGGCATGTTAGTCAATTCGGTTTAAACAAACTAGAAAGTTCACCACCTACATTAGAGGATTTATTTATGCGTCATTATGAGAATGTAGGAGGCGAATAACCAGTGTGGATGCAAACAGGAAGTATGATACGCTTCATAGTACGACGTGATCGAATCCGAATAACCACTTGGTTAATTGCATTGATAGCAATTACCGTTATTACAGCTTCGGCTTTTACTGGTTTATATCAATCAGATGCAGAAAGACAGGCAATTGCTGAAACAATGAAAAATCCTGCAATGATCGCAATGGTTGGTCCAGGATACGGATTGGATGATTATACTGAAGGACCAATGATGGCACATCAAATGTTATTATTCACTGCAATTGTAGTAGCGATTATGAGTATTTTACTCGTTACACGACATACTCGAGAAGAGGAGGAAGAAGGTCGAGTAGAATTAGTTAGATCTCTCCCGGTCGGTCGACTTGCAAATATAAGTGCAACAATAATTGTTTTATTCTCTATCAATACGCTATTAGCTATAATGATTGGATTTGGTCTTTTTAGTTTACAGTTAGAAAGCATGGATTTAGCTGGCTCCCTATTATATGGAGCAGCATTAGGAGCTACAGGTTTTTTCTTTACATCTATTACTTCGCTATTTGCACAACTATCGGAAAACTCTAGAGGTACGATTGGTTTTTCATTTGCAGTATTGGGAGGAGCCTATCTGATTCGAGCTGTTGGTGATGTTAGTAATGAAGCTTTATCTTGGCTTTCTCCATTAGGGTGGATTGTTAAATCAGAGGTATATGTCAATAATTACTGGTGGCCTATCATATTAACAATAGTTTTTTCCATAATACTAGCGGGTATTGCTCTTAAATTAAACGAAATACGTGATGTAGGATCAGGGTTTTTAGCAGCTAAACCAGGGAAAAAGTATGCCTCACCTCTTTTACAAAGTCCTATCGGGTTAGCCTTTCGATTACAACGTACAAGTATCATATCTTGGGCAATAGGTATGTTTGTGTTAGGTCTGACGTATGGTTCGGTATTGGGAGATTTAGAATCCTTTTTTGCAAATAATGAAATGCTACAAAACATGTTAACTCCTGTAGAAGGGTATTCATTAACGGAACAATTTTTGACTATGTTGATGGCAGTTATATCAATGATGTGTACTGTCCCTGCTTTGTTGTTTATGCTAAAGCTTCGCTCAGAGGAGAAAAAGAACCGTACTGAAAACTTGTTAACTAGAGCAGTATCAAGAAATAAATTAATAGGGAGTTATTTATTCCTTTCTGTTTCATTTGGTTTTGTCATGTTATTTCTTGCTTTACTTGGATTGTGGTCAGCAGGATCACTAGTGATGGAAGAGGCTATTTCTTTCACAGTTATATTTAAAGCAGCAATGATTTATTTACCAGCTATTTGGATTATGACTGGCATAACTGTATTACTTATTGGTGTTTTTCCTAAACTTATTAATATTAGTTGGCTTTATTTAGGATATTCATTTTTGGTTGTCTATTTAGGGGGCTTACTAGACTTTCCTGATTGGTTAGGAATGTTATCGCCATTTGGACATGTACCTCAGTATCCAGTGGAAGAGATTTCGATAGTTAAGCTGTTCATCATAACTTCTATTGCGATAGCACTATGTATCGTTGGATTTACTAGCTATAAAAATCGTGACCTTGAAGGGTAAATCAAGATAGGTCTCAGGATAAGTAATAGCCCATTGAAAAAAAGCATGCAATTCGCTTTTTCAGTGGGCTTTTGGTATTGCTTAGCGTAAATATAGGTAGTTCAATGTGGATAAATGAAAGCAAATTCCTCTTTGCGGATTTTATTCTTCAGTATTGAGATTCAACTGCCATATGACGCCAAACTTATCAGTGACTTGCCCATAGCATTTACTCCAAAATGTCTCTTGAAGCTCCATGCCAACGTTTCCGCCTTCTTTAATTTTATCGAAATAAGATTGAATATCTTCTTTGTTTTTACTTACCACCGCAAGACTTATATTGTTTCCCGTAACAAATGGAGTCCCTGGGAATGTATCAGAAAACATAACGGTACTTCCATTTATCGTTAGTCGTGCGTGCATGATTAAATTCTTGGCTTCTTCTGGTAAAGGGTATTCAGGATTCGGTGGAGAATCTCCAAATATCATAATTTGTGGTACTTCTGTTTTGAAAACATCTGAATAAAATTCTACTGCTTCACGGCAATTCCCATTAAAAGTAAGGTACACATCAATAGCCATAAAAAAATATCATTAAAAAATGATTTATCACAAGTTTATCCAAAATGTTTCATAAACAAAAGTTTTTACTTATACCATCATTCATTTTTAATAATTTGACTATACTTATTAAACTGAATTGAGGTGGCCTTACTCGAAAAAACTTATAAAGTCATACGAAAAAGGCAAGTACAGAAATTGTACTTGCCAACAACAATGTGAAACAGATACTTATTGAATAGCTAAGGCTCCACTCATAGAATGTATTCTTAATTTATTGTTTATCGTAGAAGTGATTTTTTTTATTAAGAAGACGATTCTCATTATCCTAAAAAACAAGGCTGGAAATAAGTGAAGTACTATGCTCAAAGGAATCCCTCCACATTGAAGTATAGTGCTTATTAAAAACACTATTACTATTGTTTACAAAATGTAAACTAATTATAGCTATTTTTAAAAAGTTTTATATAGATAGTTTATGTATTGTCTTTTCCTATTTGGGACATATTATTTTAGATGTTAGGAGGTTTCCTTATGGAAGATAAATCAAGTATACGTTTAACCGCTGCTGAAATGTCTACATTGTGGACACAGTATATTAACGATACACTAGCAACTTGTATGAATACATATTTTTTAGAAAAAGTAGAGGACGAGGAAGTACGTCCAATCATTGAATATACATTAAATGAAGCTAAAGAAAATCTGTCTCTCATGAAAGAGATATTTACAAAAGATAACTTCCCTATCCCAATAGGATTTACAGAGCAAGACGTTAATCCCGAAGCTCCGAAGCTTTTCTCTGATACATTCATGCTTGTGTATTTACGACATATGTCTATCCTCGCTTTGGCAGCAAGTAGTGCAGCACTAGGACTAGTAACACGTCCTGATGTAGTGACCTTCCACAAACGGGTACTGTCCAAATCGATAAAGCTACAAGACTTGACCCGTGACTTGTTGCTGAAACAAGGGACATATATAAAACCACCTTATATCTCTGTACCAGACCAAGTTGATTTTGTGGAAAGACAGCAATTTTTAGCTGGATTTTTAGGTAAAAAGCGTCAGATCTCTTCAATAGAAGTAACTCACCTTTATTTAAATGTACAAGGGAATGCGATTGGAAAAGCACTTATATCTGGATTTGCGCAGATTGCTCAAACACCTGAAGTTAAGGAATATATGGTAAGAGGGATGGATATAGCCCATAAACATATTAAGAGTTTTAGTAATTTTTTAATAGAAGAAGACTTACCAGCCCCAATGACTTGGGATTCAGCAATATTAGATTCGACTTCTAAAATTTTTTCAGATAAACTCCTTATGTTTCATATTTCCGCTATGAACGCTTCTGGAATTGGTAACTATGGTATGGCGTTAGCTGCTAGTCCAAGAAGAGATTTAGGATTGAAATATGCGTCATTAATTCCCGAGATATCGTTGTATGCTGAAGATGGAGCTAATCTTATGATTAAATATGGATGGTTAGAAGAACCGCCACAAGCAGATGATCGAGATGAATTAATAAAGAAGTAAAGCAATAAATAACCAGTAGGAAGCAACTCTATTTTTTGCAGTTGCTTCTATTAAATTCCATAAATAAAAATATGCGACCTCGTTACTTCAGTGAAGTTAAGGTTTGTAAGTTTAAAACTATTGATTAAATACCGATAGGGGTAGTAATATAATAAGTTATATTCTCATGAAGGAGGACAAAGCATTGATTAAGAAGTATTGGCAAGTCATTATACCTATTCTCTTAATAGTTGGTTATTTAGGATATCAATTTACGCTAACAACAGGAATTGCACAAATTAGTACAGAAGAATTAGCAACTCTGTTAGATGAAAAGCAAGATGAAGAAATTTTCTTTGTAGACGTTCGTGAAGTTAATGAATTTAATGACGGACATATACAGGGTATGGTTAATGTTCCTCTTAGCCAGTTAGAACAAACTCATCATCAAATACCTACGAACCAACAAGTAGTCATCTTCTGTAGAAGTGGAAATAGAAGTCTTCAAGCTGCTAATCTACTAAAAGATTTAGGATATACCAATCTAACCAATGTTAAAGGTGGCATATTAGCTTGGGAAGGGCATGTTATAAAGTGATAGAATGTAAGTATCTCAAAAGGAGGCAGTCTCTTTTTGAGATACTTACTATGTAATATCATCTACTCCATTATTATATTTTCCAACTATTATGAATTATCTCTTTTAATCCGCATGTAAAAATTTAATGTTACTATAGTAATGTAATGTTTATAGCTTTTGTAGGATGTGGATGTAATGGATGGATTTAAAGATGAATTGGCGATTTTTCTTTTAAATATTTCATTTGTTGGAACGTTATTCTTTATTTATTATAAATATATTGAAGAGAAATATACACAAAATTATAGTTCTGTTTTTATTACGTTTGTATCGGGTATTTCAATTATTTTGTGTATGATTTTTACGATTAATCCTATCGAAGGTTTTATCTTTGATATGAGACATATACCTTTTATTATAGGTGCATTATATGGTGGACGGACTGTTGGATTTATTTTATTAGTCATTTTACTAAGCTTTCGCATTTACATAGGTGGAGTTGGTATTTGGTTTACAGCCTTAGAGTTTTTCTTTATCTATAGTTTTCTATGGTTTTGTATCCCACGTTTTCAAAAATTAACAAACCTGCGACAGAAAATCAAATTGGCAACGAATATTTCATTAATTACTCCAATCATGTTTATCATTGTAGTAGCAGTCTATAATTTAAATTTAACACCACCTTTATTAATAATACTTATCTTTTTACATACTGTACCAGTATTTGGGGTCATTTTCTTCATTAGATTTATTGAAAAAGTACGTGAAGAAAACCTGCTTTTAAAAGAAGTAAAAGAATTAGAAAAAATGAAAATTGTGAGTGAAATAGCAGCTAGTATTTCACACGAGGTTAGAAATCCATTGACGGTTACAAGCGGGTTTCTTCAGCTTTTAAAGGACCCAGATATACCTCCAGAAAAAAGAAGTGAATATGTTGATTATTCACTAAAAGAGCTAAAACGTGCTGAAATCATTATTAATGATTATCTCACATTTGCAAAACCTTCATTAGACAATATCCAACTATTACATATTGAAGATGAGATTGAATATGTAATTAACATCGTGAATCCATATGCAGTGATGAATAACGTAGAGATACTCTTTGAAAAAAATTCAAATGTTGTGATAGCTGGAGAAAGACAAAAGCTTCATCAGTGTTTGATAAATTTAATGAAAAATGGAATTGAAGCGATGCCCGAAGGTGGTAGGTTAGATATAGAATTAATACTCAATGAAAAAACTCGGCAGGCAACCATTTCAATTTCAGATAGTGGTGTTGGCATGGACCAGGAACAACTTGAGCGTTTAGGTACGCCATATTACACGACAAAAGGTTCTAAAGGGACCGGTCTTGGTACGATGGTTGTTTATAGTATCGTTAAGGTTATGCGAGGTCATATTGAAGTGGAAAGTGAAAAAAATAAAGGTACGCGGTTTGTGATTACGTTACCTTGTCCTGAAATCCAAAATTAATGACTGTACTACAATCTGGAAAATCTCCTTATCGTGAGTAATCAATGTGTTATTGCGCAAAATAGTAACTCATCGGGATAATCATTAAGGAGGTTTTTCAACATGCCTAAAGTAGAAGTGTCATGTTCAATCGCAAACTGTTCATTTTATGGTGAAGGAAACGTATGCACTGCTGAAAAAATTATGGTCGAGATTGATAACCATGCAAATTATAATACAGAAATGTCATCAGAGCTAACTGAAAAAAATCACATTGATAAAGTAAATTCTTCAGCAGAAACATGCTGTAAAACATTTAAACCGAAAAATAAATAGCTTTTCGAGTGAGGAGTTGTCGATGAGACAGCTCCTTTTTACTTGGAATTTAGAAATTTTACGAGAACATGATGTAAAAGGGACGTTTTACTTAACTGGTCATGAAATTGAAAATTATTTTAAAGAGGCGATACAAATTGTAGAGGAAGGACATGAAATTGGAAATCATTCCTATTCACACACTCGTATGGTGTTTAAATCTCCATCGTTCATTAAAGACGAGATTGAACCTGGATCTATCATTCTATTGCATGTCATGTTTGAAAGCAGACGAGAATCACTAAATTCCGTCAGTCCAATGATAACAACACTACAAGAGCAAGGATATAGGTTTACAACTGTTTCAGAGTTATTGGGGTATAAATAATAACAAGATTATTCAAAAAGATTAGACACGTTTAACTACACTTTAGTGCTTTAGACTGTCTCAATTTCATTTATATGTTGAGACAGTCTTCAGTTGTTTTTAATCCCAATCATAAAAACAGTAAAAGGTTCCAAAAGTTTTCTTCGCCTCATACATTGCTATGTCTGCTTTATGAATTAATTCTTCAGAAGTCCTTCCGTGTCGACAAGAACAGGAGATACCAATACTAAATGTTGTTATATATTTTGTGTTAAGGGAGGGTATCTGGAATCCTGAAGTAAATGATTCAATAATGTTGGTCACAATCGTGTAAATCTCCTCTTTATCTTCAGTTGATAATAATACAACGAACTCATCTCCTGCTAATCTCGCAGTAAAATGGGATGGGACTGCTTGTGTTATTCGTTGCGAAATCTCTAATAACAATTCATCTCCGGCAATATGTCCGTACGTATCATTTATTATTTTAAAATCATCAATATCAAATAGCATCAAAGTTACATCATCTTCGTTTTTCAATCGTTCTTCTAATGTCTTTAATAAGTAGCGACGGTTTGGGATTGAGGTGAGGGGGTCGTAATAAGCCATTTCTAATGCATTTCGTCTAATTGTTACATCTGTTTGAATGCCTACGAAATAAAGAAGTTCGCCGTAATCATCAAAAATAGGACGAATTTTTAGCTCATTCCAAAATGGGGTTCCATCTTTTTTATAGTTTAATAGTTCCGTTGTAATAGGCTCTTTATTTTTTATCGCGATTCTAATATCTTCCATTGCTTGGCTGTCCGTATCTTTACCACGTAGAAACCTACAATTTTTTCCTATTACTTCTTCACGTGTATATTTTGTTAATTTCGTAAAACCAGGATTCATGTATATGACCGGATTGTCCACTTGATTAGGGTCAGTAATAATCATACCTTCATCAAACTGTTCAATAATATGCTGAAGCTTTCTGTATTCATTTCGTAATTGGTCCAGTTGAAAATCAAAAGTATGATTACTTATCATTTTTCTCTTTGATTGATTTGCATTGGTAGGCAAACCTGTGCTTTTTGAAAACTTCTCCATAGTAATCACCTCTTGAACATTTGAATTAGGACTTTATTAGTATATTAATACGTTATAAAGCTCGGGAGTATCACACATTACTTTTATTTTATACAAATAGTTATATTGTTGACACTCCCTATTCAGTATGTAATAACAACTAATTTTGTATCTTGTCACATCACCATTCAAAGAAATATTTTAACGATAGGGTAATAGCTGTATAGGAAATAACTCCAAAAGCGAAGGTACCGAAATGAGCTTCTTCATCAGGGGGTAGCTCGTATTTCAGTACATTCAAGATCATTGCCCCTGAAATAAATGCAAAAATTATCGATTCAGCCAGTGGTGTCAAATTTACAGTCATTCCCATAAGCCAACCACCAATAATTCCAAGAGCAAGTACATATCTTCCGATGCTATTATAAATATCTGCATACTCTCTCCATAAATCATGGGCAACTGCAACGAAATGAAGACCAACAGCTATGCCATAAAAAACAGCCTGAACACCAGCAACATCATGAGAAATAATTGTATAGGCAACGAGCATATTGTATACACCAAAAAACAGGATTTGTAGCCAGAAGAGGGTTCTTGCTTTACCAGTTTTATTCTTTGCCTGTGCCTTACGAACAACTTTTTGAATCCCATAAAATATTAAAACACCTAATAAACCAATAAAATATAACTCAGATTCCATCGTAAATAAATTTCTATGCTCCTTCACTAGTGTTTGCTCTTTGTGAAGGGAGGGCAGGACATAAACGAATACGTACGATACTGCCAAACCACCAGAAAATGAGAACCATTTTAACCTCTGAATTCTATCTGATGGGATTAACGTATTTGCAAATAAATGAATTAGTATAAAAGCAAAGCCCATAATTAAGGCATCGTAAGACATAGCAAATCTCCTTACTATCTAAATTCCTTTTTAGAATATCCAAACCTACAAAAAACATGAAATACTTGCCAAAGCATAAATAATAATACTTCTATTTGAAGTTACTGATTCCTTTAGTTTGTTGGATATTTTGTAATGTAATTTATTGGATAGGGAAATGTGGAAGGTAAATAATTTTTAATTTAATGGAAAACAATTTAAAATGGAATGATATAGCAATGTAATAATTTTAATATTTGGAGGACTTCGAATTGAACAATAAATATGAATCACTATTCGAAACAGTTACACTTGGCAACGGAACGAAATTAAAAAATCGTTTGATAATGGCTCCAATGACTCATTTCTCATCAAATCCTGATGGTACAGTGTCAGATGATGAGCTGAATTATTATGCTCGTCGCTCTAGTGGCGTAGGTATGGTAATTACAGCATGTATTTATGTTTCAGAAAATGGTAAAGGATTTAAAAATGAATTTGCTGGTAACAGTGATGAAATGGTACCTGGCTTAACTAAGTTAGCTTCAACAATAAAAGAACAAGGTGCCAAAGCTGTATTACAAATTTTTCATGGTGGGCGTATGTGTCCTCCTGAATTAGTACCGAATGGAGACATCGTCAGTGCTAGTGCCGTAGCAGCTGAGCAACCGAATGCCGTTACACCACGTGCATTATCAGAAGAAGAAATACAGTCTATTATCAAGGATTTTGGTGATACGACTCGTCGTGCAATTGAGGCTGGTTTTGATGGTGTTGAAATTCACGGCGCAAATGGATATTTAATTCAACAATTTTTCTCACCTCATTCGAACTGTCGCGAAGATGAGTGGGGAGGCAGTGTAGAAAAACGAATGAAATTCCCTCTTGCGATAGTTGATGAAGTAAAGCGTGTAGTTACTGAACATGCTAAAGAACCATTTATCGTGGGTTATCGCTTCTCACCTGAAGAACCAGAGACACCTGGTATTACAATGGGAGATACATTAGAGCTAGTTGACGTATTAGCAAGTAAGGAAATAGACTATCTTCATGTTTCTTTAATGGACTTCTGGTCTACTGCAAAACGAGGAGTAGAAGGTGAGCTGTCCCGTATGGAATTAATTAAAGAAAAGGTTAATGAGCGTGTACCAGTTATGGGAGGGGGCTCAATTCAAACAGCTGACGATGCACTTAAAGCACAACAAACAGGTATCCCGTTACTTGCATTAGGAAGAGAGCTAATAATTGACCCCGATTGGGTTCAGAAAATAGAAGAAGGAAAAGAAGCTGATATTGTTACTGAACTCAACCTTACTGAACAAGAGCGTCTAGTTGTACCAGATGGTTTATGGAATGTAATCGTGAATACACCAGGATGGTTTCCAGGGGTAAAGTAAAAGGTTTTAATATAAATCATTACAGATTTGAACTGCTCTCTATTGTTAGCTTCTTTTAACAATGGAAGGGCAGTTTTTCTGTTCATTAAAACTTCGTCATAATGAATCAAATGAAAATCACTCCGTCACAGATTATACAAACATCTGTAACAAAACTGTTTCTTTTGTGAATAAATTCACAATGTAATAAGGTATATACTGTGAGTATAGTATTTATGTTAAAAATGCGAGTTGTGAGGTGGAGAATATGGATTCAGTTGAATTTAGCCGCTATTTAACAATGTTGACGCTCTCGGTACATGTGATTTTTGCAACAGTTGGTGTTGGGGTACCACTTTTTATCATGCTAGCACACTGGCTTGGTTTAAAAAAAAATGATCCTCATTATTTATTAATGGCAAAACGTTGGGCTCGTGGTTATGTCATTAGTGTAGCTGTTGGGGTAGTAACTGGTACTGCCATTGCCCTGCAACTAGCATTATTATGGCCACGGTTTATGGAGTTTGCCGGTCAGCTAGTAGCATTACCGTTATTTATGGAAACATTTGCCTTTTTCTTTGAAGCTATCTTTCTAGGAATTTATTTATATACGTGGAATCGATTTAAAAATCCGAAACATCATTTTTATTTACTAGCTCCAGTAGTAATTGGTGGAGCAATGTCAGCACTATTTATCACATCAGTAAATGCGTTCATGAACACACCACAGGGCTTTGTCCTATTAAATGGTGAATTAACAAATATTCAACCATTACTAGCAATGTTCAACCCTGCGATGCCGACGAAGGTAGCGCATGTGTTAACGTCTGCCTATATGACATCTGCCTTTGTGCTTGCTTCGATTGCAGCTTTCCATATGATGCGTGGGAACCGTCACGAGTATCACCGAAAAGCATTGTCTTTAACAATGAAAGTTGGATTTATCTTCTGTATTGCGACTGCTCTTGTTGGTGACTTATCAGGTAAATTCCTAGCAGAATACCAACCTGAAAAACTAGCAGCTGCAGAGTGGCATTTTGAAACAGAAGGGGAAGCACCACTTGTACTTTTTGGAATATTAACAGAAACGAATGAAGTCAAATATGGAATCAAAATACCTTATGCACTAAGTTTCCTAGTTCATAACAACTTTTCTGGAGTCGTAACAGGCTTAAATGATATTCCAGAAGAATATCATCCACCATATATCGTCCATTATTTCTTTGACATTATGGTATCGATTGGGATTGGGCTTACAGTATTGTCGATGATTTACCTGTTAGCACTTAAATTTAAGTGGAAGTTTATAAAAACGAAAATGTTCCGTTATTCACTAGTAGCTTCTGGACCATTAGCAATGCTAGCGATACAAGCTGGATGGTGGTTTACAGAGCTAGGTCGTCAACCTTGGATTATGAGAGGGTTCATGACGACAGCAGAAGGTGCGACAGATTCTCCTTATGTTTGGGTCATGTTTATTGCCTTTGCTGTACTTTATTTCATCTTACTGGCTGGTACTGCCATTGTGTTAACTCGTATGTTTAAAAATAATCCAGTAGAAAAAGAGTTAGAGAAGAGCGCTGAACAAGGGAGGGATGCTGTATGACAATCGAAATTCTAGGAATCTCAGTATTATGGCTATTCCTATTCGGATATGTTATTGTCGCTTCCATTGACTTTGGGGCTGGTTTTTTCAATGCTTCTACGATTGTGACAAGAAAACATCATATCGTTAACTCTGTTATTCAGCGTTATTTATCTCCAGTTTGGGAGATTACGAATGTTTTCCTTGTTTTCTTTTTCATTGGGATGATTGGATTTTTCCCACAAACAGCCTATTATTTCGGGACAGTGCTGTTAATACCGATTAGTATCTCAATTATTTTACTAGCGTTGCGGGGAAGCTATTATGCTTTCAGTACGTACGGAACGAAAGGGCATTTCGGATATACGTTGATGTATGGTGTGACAGGGGTACTCATTCCTGCTTCATTAACAACAGCATTAATCGTTTCACAAGGTGGTTTCATTCGTGAAATGCCTTCTGGAAGAATTGACTTAGACTATGTAGCATTGTTCACTAGTCCATTTGCGTGGTCAATAGTAGTACTAAGTTTAGTGAGTGTCTTGTTTATCTCAGCAAGCTTTTTAGCGTATTATTCATCTGTCGCTGAGGACTGGAAAGCACTTAAATTATTTAAGAAATACACATGGATTTGGAGTTTTCCTACCATAATCACAGCCGTAGGAATCATCATTGAAATGAAATGGCATAACCCTTCTCACTTTGAAGGTTTGGTATCACTTTGGTGGCTATTCGCATTATCGTTTGTATCTTTTCTAGTAAGCTTATGGTTCTTGAAAAAAGGACAGTACGGATGGTCATTTATTTATGTAGTCTTGCAGTTCGCGATTGCCTTTTACGCTTACGGAGTATCACGATATCCGTATTTACTGTATCCGTATTTGACGATTTATGATGGCTTTACGAATGAAACAATGGCGTATGCATTAATCGCTGTATTTATTTTAGGTCTAATGTTACTCATCCCTTCTTTGTATCTCGTTTTCAAGCTGTTTATTATGAATAAGCCTTATATAAAAAAAGGAAAAGTGTGAGGAGGACGTAACGATGCATAATTTCTTATTATTCTATGCACCACTCCTAATTGTCTTGGTGGCGGTGGTTGTTTCTTTTATCGTCGCAACAAAAAGCACGAAGTTTGAGGAGTAATAAATGAAAACACTACAGAAGCTAGCACGTGCACAGAAGGGATGTTATTATGCGCTTTATGGCATGGCAGTAGCTTTCGGTCTTGTCGTTATTTCACAAGCTTATTTGATTGTTTCCATTGTAGACGATCTATTTCTTGGCAAATATGCTTTTCAGCAAGTAGTACCACTATTAATCGGATTATTATTCGTGCTGCTTTTACGCGCTCTTTTATCATATGGAACTGGAATGATTGGGGTAAAAATGGCGTCCGTAGTCAAAGCTGATTACCGGAAGAAGCTCTTAAAGGCCTATTCCTGTCAGTCGGTTCTTACCTCTTATAAGGAGCAGTCAGGTAAAAAAGTAAGTGTTATGTTAGATGCAGTTGACGAGCTTGATAGTTTCTATAGTAAGTACATTCCACAAAGAATTGTTTCATCGATTGTCTCTGTCATGATATTGATTGTTGTCTTTTCACAACATCTCTATTCTGGGTTGATTATCCTTGTGACAGCACCATTTATACCGATTTTTATGATTATAATCGGAAAAGCGACTCAGCAAAAATCCGAGGAGAAGCTCGATAGTTTATCATCTTTTTCAGGCAGGTTTTTAGATACACTACAAGGACTAGTTAGCTTGAAATTATACGGACGTTCTGGTCATTACAAAAATGTGATTGAATCTAGTAGTCTGAATTTCAGAGATTCAACGATGAAAATATTGAAGATAGCATTTACTTCTTCATTAATGTTGGAATTCATTTCGATGCTTAGTATTGGCCTTGTTGCATTGGAGCTTGGACTTCGACTTGTTGTATTTGACCAAGTTAGCTTTTTTACAGCCTTTTTTATCCTGTTACTAGTTCCTGAATTCTTTCATCTGTTAAAAGAGTTAGGAAGTGCCTTTCATGCTGGTCGTAGTAGTACAGGAGCAGCCTCTAAATTAGAAGAAGCACTTGATAAAGATACAAAAGTTGTATCGTGGGGGAATGAGTCATTAAAAACTAGCCCTCTAAAACTCGAGTTAAAAGATGTGAACTATAGCTATGAAAATACAAATTTCTCATTAACAAATGTAAATGCTAGTCTTCCAACTGTTAGTCAAGTTGCGATCGTCGGGAAGAGTGGAGCTGGTAAAACTACATTACTTCATCTAATTGCTGGTCTATTAAAGCAATCCTACGGTAATATTTTGGTGAATGGTCGTAATCGTTCAGATTACAACGAGAAGGATTGGTTTAACAACGTTAGTTATATTACTCAGCATCCGTATTTGTTTTCTGGTTCGATCGCTGAGAACATCTCACTCGGACTTGATGTATCAAGACAAGACATCCTAATTGCAGCAAAAAAAGCCAAACTGATAGAGCTAATTGATTCTTTACCGAATGGGTTAGAAACAATAATCGGTGAAGATGGGAGAGGACTATCTGGTGGTGAAAAACAACGAATCGCCTTAGCACGTGCCTTTTTAAAGGAGCCATCAATCATCCTATTTGATGAACCAACATCGGGACTTGATTTAGTGACCGAAAGAGTGCTTCATCAGTCTATTAAAGAATTATCTACTTCTTCAATAGTTGTGACTGTTGCACATAGGTTACAAACGGTGAAGCAAGCGAATCATATCCTACTTCTTGAAAATGGAAAAATTATAGCTCAAGGAACACATGAGCAGTTAAGCAACTCGGAACATGCTTATCGTCAGTTATTTTCTAGAGAAAGGGGAGGAGAAGAGCAATGAAGGAACTCATCCAAATCGTTCGCGTAATGATTAACAAAAGAAGAGATATGGTCTTGTCAATTGTTTTCTGCTATTTAGCAGGAATAACAGCAGTCGGTCTATTTGCAGCGAACGGTTACTTAATTTCTCAAGCTGCTCTTCAGCCTCCATTATATATATTAATTGGGATGGTCGCTGTAGTAAAAATAGGTAGTATCATTCGTGCTGGTAGCCGATACGGTGAACGTTATTATTCACACCGAGCGACCTTCACAATGCTCAGTGATTTACGTGTATTCTTTTTTGAAAAACTAGAAAAAATGTCACCTAGTACTATTCAGCAGTATAGAAGTGGTGATTTACTTGCTCGAATCGTAGGGGATGTCGAAAGCTTACAGAACTTTTTCCTTCGAGTGTTGTATCCACCAATCATAATGGTGACAGTGTTTCTAAGTACGATTCTATTCATCTCTTTCTATACCATAGAGGTTGTCTTGTTACTGACAATTGGTTTACTTCTAACTGGACTCATCATTCCAGCGTGGTTTGCAAAAAGACAAAGAGCAGTATCTACTAACATTATTGAGGAAAGAGCAAACCTGTCTACAGAGATTACAGAGTGGTTCCAAGGATTTCGAGAATTGAAAATTCATCAACTGGTTAACAAGAAAGAAGAGCAATTAGTTCGAGCTTCAAATGCTTATATTTCTGAGCAAGAAAGGGCGAGTAAGCAGGCAACAGTAAACCACACTGTAAACCTCGGGACTTCCTTTCTCATTTTTTGGTCGGTCATAGCCGTTAGTGGATATTTGGTAGCAACTGGTCAACTAGATGGACTATTCTTAGCAATGATTGTAATGATAAGCCTTACATTATTTGATCACTCTACACCGATGGCGACATTGCCTATCTATTATGAAGAAAGTGAAAGAGCGGCAAAACGACTTCATTCAGTGGCAATGGGACAGAAAGAACCGGAACAGAAGAAAAAAACTGTATTATCAGAAGATTTTTCATCAATTACGTTTGATAATGTAAGCCTCACTTTTTCAGGAGAACATAGGGAAGCAGTTAAAGGAGTTACATTTAATTTACCAGCTGGTAGTAAGACAGCAATCGTTGGGCCAAGTGGTTCTGGTAAATCTACAATACTGAAGCTACTCTTGAACTTGTACCCACCTACTAGTGGAGAAGTATTGTTAGGTGGAATTGCTGTTAGTGACGTAGAACATGAGCAACTATGGGCCAAAACAAAGGTCGTCTTACAAGAAAATCATTATTTTGCAGGCACAATAAAGGATAACTTACTATTATCAAATGACTCACTAACTGATGCTGAACTTGAAGAACTGCTAGCGGAGGCTCAGCTTTCACATTTCACTCTATCTGATCAAGTAATGGAGAAAGGGGAAAATCTTTCTGGCGGAGAAAAGCAAAGACTTACGATAGCTCGTGCAGTCGCAAAAAAAGGCTCGTTGTGGTTACTTGATGAGCCTACATCTTCACTAGATACTTGGACTGAGCAACGAGTATATGATCTTCTTTTCAGTCGTGGGGAAGACGATACAATGGTAATAATCAGTCATCGCCTATCTGGTCTTGAGAAGATGGATCAAATTATCGTCATGGATCAAGGGAGTATCATCGAGCAGGGAACATTTTCAGAGCTAATGGAGAAGAATGGCTATTTTTATCAGTTGAAGCAAATAGAAGACTCTTATTTGGAGAATTAGATTATCGTAATTATGATGATTTTTATCAAAATGTAAGTATATTCAAAATACCCTAAAGAAATCGAATTTGACAAAGAAAAATTAATAACCACTTAGACTTACTAAGCTCTAAGTGGTTTTCTCATTAACTCTATTCATCTTCAATCAATACAGCTGTCCCGTATACTAATACTTCTGATGAACCATCCATAATCGAAGAAGTTGTATAGCGGACATTAACTATTGCGTTAGCTCCAAGCTTTTCCGCTTCTTTTATCATTTCACTTTCCGCAAATTCTCTTGATTCGATAAACATTTCTTCATATTCTGTCATCCTACCACCAACAAGATTTCGTAATCCACCGATGATGTCCTTACCAAGATGCTTTGCCTGTACAGTGTTTCCTTTGACGACTCCTAGAGCCTTCACAATTCTTTGCCCTGGTACCGTTTCAGTATTTACAATTAACATGTAAAATTCCCCCAATCTTTCACTATCATAACATACCAATTCTTATGTAATTCAGAACTTTGAATTATCTTCACAATTTCACAAAAAATAAAGCTACCAACAACTAAGAACAATTTTTTAAAAGAATTTGAGCTACATAAATTATGTGAAATATTCAAATAATACCCTTGACATTTCAAGAAAGAAGGTACAGCTATTGGAAAACGAAATGAATTATGGAAAAGATTATAAAGTTATTCCTGCTACTTCAGTAGCAAGTGGAATGAGCTTGGAGTTAGTCCCAGATATTACTTGTCATACAATTCAAATCGTAAACATTAGTTTAGTTGGAAATCCTGACGAGAAAGACTTTGTATTGGTAGATGCAGGGATGCCCGGCTCAGCTAACGAAATTATTTCAGTTACTGAAGAGAGGTTCGGCACTAAAAGTCGTCCCAAGGCTATTATTTTAACTCATGGGCATTTCGATCATGTTGGGGCAATCCTGGAGTTAGTTAAGCATTGGGATGTTCCGGTGTACGCACATGAGCTTGAGATGCCATTTTTAACTGGAAAAATGAAATATCCTGAACCTGACCCTTCAGTAGAAGGTGGAATGGTAGCTAAAATGTCTCCAATGTTTCCAAATGACCCTATTAACCTTGGTTACCATATTAGGCCACTTCCTGCTGATGGTACTGTACCTCATATGACAGGATTCCGTTGGATTCATACACCAGGACATACTCCTGGTCATGTATCATTTTTTAGAGACCGGGATCGTGCATTAATTGTCGGTGATGCTTTTGTTACTGTAAAACAAGAATATCTCTACAAAGTATTAACTCAAGAACAGGAGATTAGTGGTCCTCCAAGATATTTAACCCCTGATTGGGTTGCTGCACGTGAGTCAGTTAGAAGGTTAGCTGAATTAAACCCTTCAATTGCTGTTACAGGACATGGTTTACCGATGGCAGGGCAAGAGTTAACAACGAACTTAGATAAATTAGTAAATAATTTTGATGAAATTGCCATTCCTGACTACGGTAAGTATGTTGACCAGAAGTTAAAACATTAAATTAATTAGAACCAGTTAAGGCGACTGTAAAGTTTTCAGTCGTCTATCATGCATAGTTACTGAAAATTTGTCTTACTTCCTTTTTAAATTATTTGCATGAGCCTGGTAAAAGTTTGTAAAACTAATCTCAATTACTAATGGGGTGAGAAAATAAATGACGGTATTAGAAATCTTTATCAGAACAACAGTTAGCTTTGTTATCCTGTATATACTGTGTCGTTTACTAAATAAAAAGCTCATTGCACAAATGACATTCTTTGATTTTGTAGCTGGTATTACAATTGGGTCCATTGTAGCAAGTTCCATGCTTATGAATGATATCCCTATATTAATAGGGATGACTGGATTAATTCTATTTTGTTTCTATACCTTTCTTAGTAGCATTGGGGCATTAAAAAGTTTTAGGGGAAGAAAAATTTTAGAGGATGAAACAACCTACCTTATAAAAGATGGACAAGTCCTTGAGAAAGGACTTAAGAAAGTAAGAATGACCATGGATGGACTTACCACCAATTTGAGAAAAAAGGGATTTTTTTATATTGACCAAGTTGAAACCGCAATTATGGAAACAGACGGTACTGTATCAGTACTTGCCAAACCTCCATATTTAAGGGCCATGCAAAAAGACGTTTTTAATGTCCAAATGAGCCGAGGAATAGCACAGGCTTTTATCATTGATGGAAAAGTACTACAAGAAAGCCTAAAAATGCTCGATAAAGATATGGACTGGGTAAATCAAACACTTCAAAATTTTAATATTTCTAAGGTGGATGACGTCTTCTTTGCCCAAATAGATCAACTAGGCAACATCTATATTGATAAGCGAGAAGATATTCTTACAAGTCGATTTGATTAATCGTACATATCAATTTAATTTAAGTTAAGTTTTAAAGAATTACGTTAAAAGAGTGTCTCCAATAAACTTTGGAAACACTCTTTTAACGTATAACCCCACCTACGCTAAATAACAAAAATAGCCCCTGTGATAAAACAGGAGCTATTAAGCGGTGTTAAGTATTAATTGTTGTTGTTATTATTGTTATTGTTGTTGCGATTATTGTTGTTTAAGTTTACTGCTTCATTCTCACTAGCAAATTCAACGTTTGCATTTTCTACGTTTAATTCTTGATTGTTATTGTTATTGTTGTTGTTGTTGTTGTTGTTGTTACGATTACGGTTGTTTCTGTTATTGTTAGCCATTGTTTTCACCTCCTAGAAAGTAGAATATCCCATTTATCAAATTAATATTAAAAATAAAAACAGTATATTTTCACTTAATGTGTTTATTGTTATCGATGTATAAATATACATACGTGATTCAAAATACTATCAATATAAATTATCTTTGTCTTAAATTGTTATAATTTTTGAGAGGTGTATCATCATAAAACCAATGGCATTAACCTTGTTACTAGATAAAATATTTTTCACCCCACAAATTCCTCAATTGGCAGAAATGGAACCAGTGACATGGTGGAAAGGTCTAATTGCAGGAGTGCTATATGGAGGAATTATTGAAGAAATAGGTGTACGTCTTTTTATCATGACTTTAATTATATGGGTACATGTCCTTTTGTATGTGATTTTGTATAACATTTTCAACTTAATAAATTGAAAGTGAGGACATTGATTCCAGGCTATTCAAAGTTCTAGGGTTTGTCACAAAAGGTTGTTCTACCTTTTGGACAAACCCTTTTTAGGTTAAATCGATTCATTTTCAACAGTACCTAAAGTTTGCAAAGCTGGTTCAAAGAGTGAATCAGGAATTCTCCCCATCATATTCCCTTTTATTCGGGTGTACATGCGGTTTTTCTTGTAATTAAAATAGACGATTAACTAGAATAGGAAGATAGTGTAGCAATGAGAATTACTCCTTAATATATATATCTTACACACTAAAAAAGGAGTGATTTAATTTGGCTAAACTTTCTCCACCGTGGATTACATTATGGAATGAAATAAAGTATTCCATCGGTAAAGATAATGAGGTAAGTGTTTTACCTATAGATACAGTAAAACAGCCTTATGTGATAAAAGTCATTACCGCTAATGAAGAAAAAGGGAGAGCTCTAGCTACGATACTAACACAGGTTCATCAACTAGGTAACATACAAATTCTAGTTGTTGTTGAAAATGGCAACGGGTTATCTTATGAAGGACTACCACTGTATGCCCATGATGAAATTCCTTCTATTATAAGAAAAGCGCTAAAAAGTAATCAATGGTTTGTTGACGTTATTGTTAAGCAAGTTGCGCCATACCCTAATGCTCCCACCGTTTTCTATCCGGTTTTTAAGAAAAGTGTAATTCAATTTTTTAATGATGATCTGACGGATGTATACAACAACTACAATAATGTAGTGGCTGATGTTTTCTCGAAGGTTTTAATAGATGCAATCAGTGGTATTTCGATTAATTGCTCTACTAGTAATAGCTAAAAAGTACAAGGTGTCTTAAATGAAGTACAGAAATCCCTTCTTTGTGACACCTTTTTTAGTTTAGCAGACACTGGTTACCTGTGTGAAAAATGTAAGTTACATATATATTTAACTGGATGTTCAAAAAGGGTACTAAAAAGTGATTTTCACTTTTTAGTACCCTTTAAGTAAAGGTTGTAATTCACCTTTTTTAACAACTCTACTCCTCAATTAAAAGTACTTTTTTGCCAGCATCTCAGCGGTTTTCGTTGCCAGTGCTTGTGTCGTTAATGTTGGATTGACACCACCGATCGAATTAAAATGAACACTATTATCAGCAATATAAAGACCCTTCACTTGATATGCTTCACATGACGAATCCACAACATAGCCCATTCGCATCGTACTTTCTAAATGGATGTAGAGATTTGGTGGTAAATCACTTCGGATAATCTTTCTAGCTCCAGCTTTTTGTAACATCTCTGAAGCGATGTGGGTCAACTGTTCTCGTTTTTCTTCGTCAGCTTTACTTGGTCTATAGATGACTCTAGGAATATAACCATGCTCATCTTTAATAGCAGGATCTAATTCTACTCTATTTTGATACTGTACTTCATCTTCCGTAATAACTAATAAGGAGAGTGTGTTTCGGTAATCTTTCATACCTTCTAATAAATCATTCCCAATAACTCTTCCTCTCTTATCAGCGATAGGATCAATTTGGCGGCTGAGTTCACTATAACCTGCTTGACTAAAGCCAAATAAAAACTCGGCAGATAAGCCAGGACTATTACCGAGGTTTTCTATCATACCGAGTCCCGGATAGTCGAGTCGTGCTCCAGATGTGTGACCGACAAAAGGATTGATAGAGGAGCTCCCTAGAATCTGTTGCAGTACATGTTCATCAAATATACCAGTTACAGCATCCATATAATGATTCGTCAAACCTCTACCGACCCAGGGATTGTAAGGTAAGTCAGAATTTAACCAAAGACGAGGTGTTTCAATACATCCAGCAGCCATAATGACCACTTTTGCATATAACTCTTCAATTTCTCCGGTCCACGTATCTCGAAACCGCACTCCTTTTGCAATTTGATCACCTTCAGGCGTCATTTCAGTTAAAACTTTTGTTGCAAAGGCGTTTGGGCGAAATGTAACATTCCCAGTTTTCATGGCAAGCGGTACATAGCTTACGTTTGTAGAACGTTTTGCCATTCTTTCAACGGTTGGCCCATAAGGACAACCATGTTCACAATGTCCACTGAGCGTACACCCCTCCATATGGCTTAATTCTTCTAATGAATAGCTAGGATCCATGAGATGTTCATTAGGAGGTAATATTGCATTTGGTTGAGGTCTGAAGCCAACACTCATCACGTCTAAAGTAGGTAATAGTGAAAAGCCTGCTTTTTCTGCACCATAATAAAAAAGTTCTTCTTTAGCTGTTGTAGGTGCAAATTCAACAGGAAGCGTTTCTTCAACTTTTTGATAATAAGGGATTAATTCCTCATAGCTAATCGGCCATTCTTCAATAGAATGTGGGTAGGCTCTAGGACAGTTCCCATAATAATGAAGCGTTGTACCGCCAACACCTGCATTTTGCCAGAGCAAGGCTTGATCTGGTATGTTTCGGTGCCAAGGGGAACGTCTTCGATCAGCTGGACCCCAACGAAACTTCCCAGAAACAAGGTCATTCATATCATTTTCTAGTCGTGTTAACTGTTTTTTATATAGTGAAGCGTCTAAGTCACTGGGATTAGCGCTTACCTTTGCCCCGTGTTGAGAATTAGGTTCTGGCCACTGTTTGTTTCCGTACCATGGACCAGCTTCAAGTACTGTCACCTTTAGCCCTAATTCTCCAAGTTCCTTTGCTGCAACCGCACCACCGCCACCTGCACCAATAATAAGTACATCTGGATTCTTCATCACACACCTCCTGTTCTATTCATTTTTAATAGAAATCCACGAAAATCTCGATAACCGTATGAGGGACCAGGGTAACCAACCTCACTCCAACTAACAGGAAAATGTTCTAGTTTTCTATTTTGGGGAGGATACAGTCTAGTAGTACCATAGGCTGACCACTCAGAATAGTAAGCAAACATTGCAAATCGATTGAGAGCATCTATTATATGTTTTACAAGACCTCCATCGTTATAGTATGGATTTGGAAGTAAGAACAAATCTACATCAAGGTTCTCTAATAGAGCCAAGGTATGAATTCGATCTTCACGAGAAAGAGAAGCGTAAAGACCAACGTTTAATTGATTCGTGTTTATTAAACGGGCTGCCCCTATATCAAGCATTTGCGCGGTAGGTAGTGCAAGTGGTACACGGCAACGATACAGTTGTTGTTGAATTGAAATGTAGTGTTCTAACGAATAAATGATATATTCCGCAACTAACTCAGCATGATTGTATTGTACTGATGATGAATAATCAGTTTGCAATGTAGTTGGGATTATAGCGTCAGCAAGAGCACGGAAAGTTATTCGTGTATAGTCTTGTTCAACTGGAGGAATTAACATATTTCACCTCGTTCCAAACATTTCCTGTCACCATTATCTTATTTTTTCCAATTCTAGTTTATGATTAGTAATAAAAGTAAGGAGTTTGGTTGGAGTTGATATTATCAAAAAGGATGAGATACTAAAATAAAGGAAAAGGGGGGTGTCGAGTGACGAAGCATTCTACTATAGGAAAAATAATATTTTGGCTTGGATTTCTTTTTTTTATGTTGGGAATTGGATTTAACGAGAGGGTCGAAATTATAACAAATGCACCTGACTTGTACACGTCACTTTCTACACCAGCAATTATAGTTGGTGTAGTGTTATTAGTTCTATCAAATTATTTCAAAAGTCATTAATAATATACAAGAAGTAGGATGCTTTTTTACCGATTGAGATTGTGTATGAAAGATTTCCTTTGCTTACGAGTACCCCTTGATTTCATTAGTTGTTCATTTATTTGATCTAATGCAATGTTTTTGACGGGATAGTTTGTGCTGGAATGCTTTTTGTAGAAATCGTATAAAAAACGAGCAATTCCTTATTGTGCAATTCTACGCTTTTTTAAGCTTCATTAACCCAACTGATTGAAATGCTACGAGCTCATGAATTTCCAACGTTTCATGCCATGCTAAGTACCTCGGTGTTCACATATGCTTTTTCTCCAATTATAGATAACCTCCTAAAAAGCACCCTGTTTCCATTGACAAGGTGCTTTTCTAATCGTGCCTATGCGAAATTCGGTGGTATATTTGGACCTCTTCCAACCATTGTATTATGCATGTAAGGAGGTGCTGGCTTAAGTTTCGGTTTAGGAGCAAAAGGATAAGGTTCTTTAATATATTGGAATTGCCCAAGAGAGTCCATACTAGGACCACTTGCCCAACGCCCAGTACTAGCCTCATCACCAACAGAGAAGCTAAAATACGAATATGCAACTTCTTGTTTTTCTAACTCGCGAGGAAAAGTGCTGGGTACGACAATATTTTCTTTTGCTTCTAACTCACAAATAGCAGCCTTCCACATATTTTGATGCATTGTATCTCGTGCGATTAGGAAAGAAAGCATATCCTTTACACCAGGATCATTTGTCATTTCATAAAGGCGAACAGCTTGAAGTCTACCTTGTGATTCTGCATTTAAATTTGCACGGAAATCTGAAAGTAGGTTTCCACTCGCAATAATATAATCAGCTGTCCAACGGTTACCATTACTATCAGCTGGAAGTGCCCCTAGGCCTGAAACAATTGCATGTTGGGGGTTCATCCCCCCAAGTATTGCTGCAATGACAGGATCCTTTGCTGCTTCCTCAAGGTCACCCACAGGTGCACCTTCTAATAAACGTGCAATCATCGTTGCAAGCATTTCAATATGAGCTAGCTCTTCCGTACCTGTATCCATTAGTAAATCCTTATACTTTTCTTCTCCGCGAAAACTCCAACCTTGAAATAAGTATTGTAGGGCAACTGATATTTCACCAAATTGTCCACCTAATACTTCTTGAAGCTGTCTAGCAAACAAAGGATCAGGCCTACTAGGTTTTGCATGGTATTGTAATTCTTTTACATGATAAAACATAGAAAACACCTCCTATAGAAGATATTTCATTTGGAGGTTGTTCTATAACTATATAGTTGAACTTTATAACAAACAAGAAAAAAGCCCATTGAAAGAGTGAAATTCACTTTTTCAATGGACACGAGTACTTTTACTGTTCCCTAAGATGTCTTGTTAGCATTCTTCGCCTTTATTATGATTTAATGGAGGAGGAATTAACCAGCCTTTTTCTTTATTTAGACGAAGTACTTTAGCTCCAAGTGCAGCCTTTTGCAGATGGAATTGTCCAAACATCATAGCAACGTCCTCTCGAATCGATTGACCAATAATCTGGCTACAAGAAACTAATCCAGCAGCAATATCCATTGATAAACAAGATGCAATAGCCGGATCTTGAAAACGTGCTCCTGTTGGGATATCTTCAAGACAAGCCTTTGGAGGTTCCGGTGGAGTTGGTGGTAAGCCGATTCCATTTTCCTTTAATAATGTCTCAATTTGTTTGATTTCTTGTTGCCCACCCTGAATTGCTTCTTCTAATAATTTTTTTAAATCATCATCACCAGCATGATTAAGCTTAGTTTGATATGCTGCCACCATACCTTTAGCAGTTAAAAGGTATGACCACGTACCAAATACTTCACCATAATGCAACGGTTCATTTGTTGGATTCCCACTTAAAATACCCATAACAGCACCCCTTATCGTTTTTGTAAGTTCCATAAGCAACTCCTTATTGAATCAGACAACAAGTAAAGTATTTGTACTGCTGCGTAGGAATATTCGAAGGCTCAAAAATAAATGCTATATGCTATTTAACAAAAAATATTTTTTGTAAATACTTCCTTTAGATGTATTATTTTTTAAAATTTTGAGTTATTATTAACTCAAAAAATTATTTTTTTTATATAGAAGGGAATCTAAAAGAGATGCCAAATTACATTGACATTTTATTATTAAATGTGTTGTTCCTCTTATTTTCTTAATATTTATTCCACACTTAATTAATACAAATTCTAGAAGTTTATCAGCCAGGCAACGGTATTGGTCATTAATAATGTGCTGTGTAGGTGCAATAATTGTCTGCATGTCCTATCCTATCCACCTCAATGACGATATAATAATGGACTTGCGCTCAATTCCTATTATTGTTGGAGGGTTGTATCTAAGGCCTTTAGCAGGTGCAATTTTACTTATTATATCAGTTTTGTATCGTTTCATATTATTTGGTTTTGGGGTAGGGTTTTTAACGAGCATCTTAGTTAGTGTCGTCACAGTTATTGCACTGATTTTTGTTCAAGTAAAATTTAGAACTGGAACTACAAAAGCAAAACTGAGGTCCGAAATCCATTAACTGTTGTTAAGGGATTTTTGCAAGTATTAAAACAAAACGATATACCAGCAGATAAAAGGGAAGAGTATATTAATATTTCTCTACAAGAGATAGACCGAGCTAATGACATTATCGGGAATTATCTTACATTTGCAAAACCCGCACCAGAACGGGTTATTGTAATGGACATTAAGCATGAATTGAACCGGGCGATTAATATTATTATGCCGATGGCTAACATGAATTGTGTTGAAATTCAAACGACACTTAACTCGTATTATATAAAAGGAGAATCACAGCTATTACAACAGTGCCTATTGAACATCACAAAAAATTGTATCGAAGCAATGCCTGAAGGAGGAAATCTTTCCATAAGTACAAATAAGGAAGGGTCAGGTAAGCTTGTGATTAAGGTAAAAGATACTGGAAAAGGAATGACTGATGAACAACTTGCAAGGATAGGTGAGCCTTATTTTACAACAAAAGGTAGAGAAGGTACTGGTCTTGGAATGATGGCTGCAATACAAATCATCTCAATTTTGAATGGTACACTCGAAGTAAAAAGTGTAGTAAATAAAGGTACAGAGTTTACGTTATATTTTCCTTTAATAAATTCTTCACTTAACGAAGTAGCAATTACACAAGACTAAACGAACATGTTTGGAGGACTCATAATGATAATTTATCAGGCCACGATGGAACAGATGTCCTTAAAGTGTCTTTCTTAATAGCATTGTTTGGAATAGTAGCTGGTGCAGTTGTATTACCATTGCAATTATATTTAAATAATACATGAAAGGAGTTAGCTGAATTGGTTAAAAATATAAGGATGCTAAACAGTGATGACTATCCATACCTAGAAGCAATGGATACTGGATTAGAAGACGATTATGTAGAACGTATATTTGATAGATTAACTTCAGAAAAAGATCATCACCGCTTGTTTGGATTATTTCTTGATAATCAAATGGTCAGTATGGGAGGATACTCAATCTTTGCAGGACGTTATGCGATGTTAGGTAGATTACGAAGCGATCGAAGGTTTAGAGGTAATAATTTGGGCACAGAACTGATATCTTACATTATGAACGAAGCATTAAAGCTGAATGGCATTCAGTGGGTCGGTGCAAATACACAAGAAAGTAACAATCCCGCACGTCGTGTCGTTGATAAGCTTGGTTTAAAGCCTTATGTCATGTTACATGGTGCGATTACAAAGGATACATCTGCACTTGTATCAGGTGCAAAGCAATGGAGCCCGGTCGTTTCAAGCGAACGAAAGTTGTTTTGGATTAGAGAAGTCTTTCTTAAACCGAATGCAGTTTTCCCTTATGAATGCTATTATTCATTCCCGGCATCTGATGAATTATTTCAAAGACATGTTATAGAGAAATGGTCCTTTTATGAAAATGAAGACCAGACGAGAGTACTTATAACCAAGTACGACCAAAAAGGCGATCATTATCTACATGTAGTTTATCCTTGGAGCGATATCGCGTCACAAAAAGGGTTGTGGGAAACGATATCTGATGATTACGATAAGTTAAAGCAACAAACAGAAGGGGATACATACATATGGATGGATTTAACGAAGGAGGATGCGGAATCACTCCCAGTAGGACACAAATTTGAACTACCATCTCCTTGGATATTATATGGAAGAGAAGTATAACCTCCTCAGATAGTTGAGGAGGTTTATTTGAATTCTTCTGTAATCTTATAAAGTCATTTCTTTGGAACGTCACAATGTGATTTCTATGATTCTTAATACATATGGAAGATATAACTTGAATAAAGTGGATCATACTAAAATCGTTCTGAAGGGAAGTCGACATTTTGTGGAATCATCCAATTAACCATACCGGTCCGTTTAATACGTATAGCTACTTTGTAGGTTTTAATCCTCCAACTTCATTTAATCCATATAGTAAATTCCCGATGATAGATCAATCCGTATTTTTAAGTCCTTTTACTTATATTGTTGGGGATGTCATGATCCAGAAAAATGTTTATATTGCACCTTTTGTTAGTATAAGAGCAGATGAAGGAACTCCATTTTTTATTGGAAGTGATTGTAATTTACAAGATGGTGTAATCTTACATGGATTAAAAAATGAATGTGTGGTCGTGAACAATGAAGAATATTCGATTTTTATTGGCCGTAATGTTTCTTGTGCACATAGTTCTCTAATTCATGGACCGTGTTTAATTGAAAACGATGTATTTATTGGGTTTCAAGCAACAGTATTTAATGCTTGGATCGGTGAAGGAAGCTTTATATCGTCTGGTGCAGTTATAACGAATGGGGTACAACTTAAACCAAAAAGTTTTGTACCACCTGGTGCAAGTATTGATACACAAGAACAAGCGGATTCTCTATCAACAGTACCAAAAGATAAAGAAGAGTTCGCAAAACAGGTTCAAAGAGTGAATCAGGAATTCCCTCCATCCTATTCCTTGTTATTTGGTAAAACAAAGTGTACATGCGGTTTGTCCTGTAACTAAAAAAAAGATGATTAATTTCTAAAAAGTATAAAGACATAGATGTTCTTTTATTACAAATTGTTGGTCAGGAAAATATAGTTGCACAAGTACATTAACAGGTATTTTGTCATATAACCACTAGTTTAGTCGAAGCACTTTATTTTTAGGTTAAAAGTTTGCATAATGATTAAGGGAAAAGACAAACTGATTAGTCGTTCATTTAAGGAGTGGAAACTGTAGTATGTCAGAGCTTAATAATTTATTTTTAATTGAGTGTTATCAAAGAGCAATTAAAATAGACAAAATAGATAAACATTTTATTTCATTGCTCAAAAAGGAACTAGAAAGAAGAAATATAAATATATAAACGTAGTTTGAAAGTTGTGATGTCTCAGCTATTTGCTGGGGCATTTTTTTATGGCTTAGCAGGAAATTAAAAAACACTTAAGCTGTGGATAAGGGTGAAGCTTATTCAAAGAAGGGCAATGGCTCCGCACATTGCTTTAAACAAAAGACCGCTTTGCCTTTTTTGTTCCTTAATGCACTATTCTTATAGCGACTAGAAAACGACAATAAGAAATAGTATTCAAAAGATTAAGGCTTCAGGCAAAATACTTGCATAAACAAGTATTTTGCCTGTAAGATTAAAAAGGTGTTACATCAGGGGTATTAGTGAAAGATGTCGCGACAATTAAACTTGTTTATATTAGAGTGAATTAAAATAGTGAAAAATAATATATAGAGAGTAGGGGGATTATGAATAAAGTCTTATTAAAAATGGCGATTCTTTCCGTTTCGTTATTAACAGTAATGGCTGGAGCGGCAATATCGCCAGCATTAGGAGACATTGCCCTTGCTTTCCCAGATGTCAATGAAACTACCATAAAATTAATTTTAACGTTACCTTCAGTCATGATTATCCCCTTTATCTTTGTTTCTAGTAAGCTAACAAGCCGTTTTTCAAAAAAACATATTTTGTTTGCAGGAATGCTTTTTTACTTAGTTGGTGGTCTAGGGGGAGGCTTTGTATCTAGTATTGAACTCCTTTTATTTTGTCGTGCCATTTTAGGTATCGGTGTTGGATTGATGATGCCGATTTCAACCTCATTAGTGGCAGATTTTTTTGATGGAGAAGAGAGAACTACGACAATGGGTCAAGTAAGTGCTGCGAATAATCTAGGTGGAGTAGCTTTGTTCTTAATGTCAGGAGTGTTAGCAGCAATAAGTTGGAGAATGGCGTTCAGCGTATATACGTTAGTTATTGTTGCTGCTTTAATTGTGTTTTTCTTTCTACCAAACAAAAAGCCAGATTTTCATAGTACGAGTAATCCGTCGGCACCACTCCCGAAAAAGTTATATGCTTATGGTGCGGCGATGTTTTTAATTGTATTAGCATTTTATTCAATTCCAGCCAATATGGCTTTGTATATCCAACAAGAAGGAATTGGAAGCTCTAAAAACGCAGGAGCAGTTATTTCTGTAGCAACAGCAGCGGGATTTTTTGCTGGATTATTATTAGGTAGGGTAAAGAGATTATTGCAAACGTATTTTATTGCATTCCAATTAATGTTAATGGGACTCGGCTTTTTAATTACTGCAATGACTAATAATCTTGTTTTTATTGGTGTAGGTGTTGGGTTTATGGGCTTTGGATTTGGGTCAATTCTACCAATTGTATTTGACCAAGTGTCACGCCAAGTACCAAGAACACAAACAGTTCAAGCGATGGCGATTGTGACAAGTATGCTGTTTTTCGGACAATTTTCTTCTCCTATCTTTCTCGATGGTATTGGTTTGTTATTCTCCAATGATTCTATTCGCTTCATGTATATGTTTCTATCTGTCGGTATTTTTATTGTAGCTAGTATCTTTTTCGTAATCGCATTCAAAACAGCACTCACTCAAAAGAAAGTTTATGAAGAAGTAGAAAATACGACATTATGATTTATGTATTGGTGCAATTTCCTAAGTGAAATTGTGCCTTTTTGATTTGCATTAACATTTTATTACACTATCGGAACTGGGTGCTTAAATTATTACGGATAACGTACTTGCGGGCGGTAGTGTAGCAGATGAAACGGTTAAACTCTAGACAATACACTGATTTAATGAAAAAATTTAATTAGTCAAAGCTCTTAGTAATTATTTCCACAGGGCATTTAATCCAATTTTACGGGCTTTCCAAAGTGCATATAGTGAATATTTGGAATATAATGATAAATAATTGCTTGTGCTCATAAAAAGTTGAGCTATAATTAAAAAATGGAATATGTAGTAAAGAGATTAATAGGAAATAATATCTTTTTTAAAATTATTATCTAAAAAAATAATTGGAGGACGAGCCGATGGATAATTTTATAAAATCTGAACCGCTTCATCTTCAAGCGTATACTATCATTAAATCCTCCATATTAAATGGAGAATTCCCGAATGGAGAACGGGTGGTTGAGTCTAAGTTAGCAACCAAATTTGGAGTGAGTAGAGGACCGATTAGGGAAGCGATTCGGATGTTGATTCAGGATGGGCTTCTCATTCAAAATGATGGAAGTATCCAAGTGTTTCAACCAACTACTCAAGATATTGTAGACATTCTACAATGTCGAAAAGGATTAGAAGCCATAGGGGTAAGGTTAGCTACGAAAAAGTTCTCTGCTAATGAACTTAAGAAACTATCGAAATGTATCGAAAAAACTAATCAAGCATACAAACGAAATGACTTTAAAGAATTAGGGTTATTAGACCAACAATTTCACGAACTAATCATTCAAGGATCAAGAAATAAACAACTAATTCAACTGATGGAGGTCATTAAGTCAAAGGTTATCTACATTCGCAATACGATCGTACCGAATGAGTATATTCAATCGATTGCTGATGAACATGAACGGATTTACCAGGCGATCCTTGAAGGGGATGAAGAAAAGGCAGAAAGAGAAATGAACTACCATATCCGAAAAGGAACTGAAAATATGGTGAAAGTATTACTTGCTAATAAGAGTGGTTAATAGACTTGATTACATCAAACCTCGGATGGAGCAACACGATATTAGGTTTGATTATATTTTGATTGTTGACTGTTAACAGTTGACATTATATCTCAATCTATGTTAAATTCTGAATATATTAATTATTTAGGTTTGTTTGATTTTTATAGATAAATAAATTCATTATTTAAGAGGAGGAAGAATTATGGGAGTAATGTTAAAGGGGAAAGTTCAAGGAGCATCAGCATGGAAAGGAAAGGAACTTTTAAAGGACGATTCATGGATTTATTTCTGGTCTGAAGAAGCGATTGCTTCTCTTGAAAGCGCTTTAAAAAATGTAGAACAAAAAGGATTACAAGCACCGGATTTTACGAAAGAGGATTTCCCGATTCCAGATCTTGCGGATGAAATCGCTTACTTTGTCGATGAATTAGAAAATGGAAGAGGATTCCTATTGCTTCGTGGATTACCGGTTGAAAATTATACAGAAGAACAAGCAAGCATCATTTATTATGGTATCGGGCTACATATGGGTATACCTGTTTCTCAAAACATTAAAGGGGACCTATTAGGTCATGTAAGGAATATTGGGGCAATTGATACTTCAAATGTTCGTGTGTACGAAACGAATGAAACTCTACCTTATCACGCAGATTTATCTGATGTCGTTGGTTTACTTTCTCTTCGTAAAGCGAAGTCAGGTGGCTTAAGCAGTCTAGCAAGTGCGATGACGCTCTATAATGAAATTCAAGAAAGATATCCAGAACACCTAGGAATTCTTTACCGCTACTTCCTAATGGAACATCTTGGTGATGGTGAACCTGCTTTTACACCAATCTTTAGCTACCATGATGGTAAATTAAGCGCTCGCTATTTACGTAAGTATATCGAGATTGCACAAGAAATTGCAGGACATCCGTTATCGAAAATTGAAGTGGAAGCTCTTGATATTATAGACTCGATTCTTCATGATAAGGATATTCGTATCGATATGATGCTTGAACCAGGTGATATTCAATTCGCGAATAATTATACGGTATTCCATTCTCGTACACAGTTTGAAGATCACGAGGACCTAGAACTAAGACGTCATTTATTACGATTATGGTTAAAAATGCCTAACGCAAGAGAACTCGCTCCTGACTTCCCAGGTCGAAATGGAATTGCGAAACGTGAAGAAGCAGCTGGAGTGTAATAGCTGAACATATGAAATAAAAAAGCATAATATGAGATGACTTCTGAATTTATAAAGACCGCTGAAAAAGTGTGATTATCAGCGGCCTTTTATTTATAAAGAGTCATCTTTTTTGTATAGTTTACTATTTTGCGCTAATTACTTTTCTACTAACTTGTATGAAAGTATTTCATGGTGGCAATCTACATAGAATAGTTTCCACTAGAAAAACAAACATCCATTCGCTAAAATAGAGAGAGTATGTTTTATGAAATGGCTGAGGTGAAGAAGATGCAGTTCCGAAAGAGTCTACCAGAACTGATTAAAGATATTAAAAATGATGAACTAATTAGTAGAAATATTGTTCACTGGCATGAAATAGAACCGGTAGAAGGGAAAACGTCTCCTTTTCCGATTGAATTAGATGAAAGAATTGGCTTTGCGTTAAAAAAGCGTAGTATCGAGGAACTTTATACACATCAAGCAACCGCGTTTGAAACGGCAAAACGAGGTGAGAGTTTTGTTGCGGTTACACCAACTGCTTCTGGGAAAACACTCTGCTATAATTTACCTGTTCTTCAGGAGATAGTTGAGAATGAAGAAAGTCGGGCATTGTATCTTTTTCCAACAAAAGCATTGGCTCAAGACCAAAAAAGCGAAATTAATGAATTTATTGAAGAGATAGGACTCGATGTAAAGTGTTTTACATATGATGGGGACACAGCTCCAAACATTCGTCAAGCTGTTCGAAAAGCTGGTCATGTCGTTATTACAAATCCTGATATGCTGCATTCTGCGATATTGCCTCATCATACAAAATGGGTTGCTTTTTTTGAAAATCTTAAATACATCGTAATTGACGAGCTCCATATTTATAGAGGCGTTTTTGGAAGTCATGTCGCGAATGTGATTAGGCGTCTAAAGAGAATTGCCAACTATTATGGTAGTAATCCTGTCTTTATATGTACCTCAGCGACGATAGAGAACCCGAGAGAGCTTGCACAAGAGTTAACGGGTAATGAGATGACATTAATAGATAACAATGGTGCTCCACGAGGGCGGAAGCATTTCGTTTTTTATAATCCACCAATTGTAAATGAACCTTTGAATATTCGAAAAGGTGCTACTTCAGAAGTTAATCGATTAGCAAAACGGTTTCTTAAGGAGAAGGTTCAAACGATTGTGTTTGCAAAAAGTAGAGTAAGAGTTGAGATTATACTTAGTCATCTACAGTCCTTAACGAAAAGGGAAATTGGAAAGAAAACAATCCGTGCGTACCGAGGTGGATATTTACCGAAGCAACGGAGAGAGATTGAAAGGGGATTACGAAACGGGGAGATTATTGGAGTAGTTAGTACAAATGCGTTAGAGCTTGGTGTAGATATCGGTCAACTTCAAGTGTGTATTATGACTGGCTATCCTGGAACAATTGCCAGTGCTTGGCAACAGGCGGGCCGAGCAGGGAGAAGACAGGATGAGTCGATGATTATTATGGTCGCGAACTCGACTCCAATTGATCAATATGTTATTCAAAATCCTGATTATTTCTTTAACAAAACTCCTGAATCAGCACGAATTAATCCTGACAACTTAGTAATTTTAGTCGATCATTTAAAGTGTGCTGCTTATGAGCTACCATTCAATCAAGGTGATCCCTTTGGTGGTATTGAGGTTGATGAGATTTTAGAGTTTTTAACTGAGGAAAATGTTTTGTATCAGAAAGGGCGTAAGTGGTTTTGGATGAATGATGCATTCCCAGCTCATAACATAAGTCTCCGTTCGGCTTCTCAGGAAAATGTAATTATTATCGACCAATCTGATATTGCCAACGTAATGGTTATTGGTGAAATGGATCGGTTTAGTGCGATGACACTACTTCACGATGAAGCAATTTATTTACATCAAGGTGTTCAATACCAAGTGGAAAAGCTAGATTGGGAAGAAAAGAAAGCCTTTGTCCGAGAAGTAGACGTCGAATACTTTACTGATGCTAATCTGGCTGTTCGGTTAAAAGTCTTAGAGGAAGATAAACATAAGGAGAGAGCTCGTTCAACGATTACGTATGGTGATGTAATGGTGAATGCGATGGCAACAATTTTCAAGAAAATAAAGCTATCTACGTTTGAGAATATTGGTTCAGGTCCTATTTCTCTTCCAGAGGAAGAACTCCATACAAATGGAATGTGGATTTCCTTTTCGGCGGATGTACTAGAGGAGTTTGGGAAGGATCCTTTGGAACAAGCGTTAATCGGTTTTGCAAATGTATTAAATCATGTCGCTCCTGTCTTTGTCATGTGTGATCGAAGTGACTTACATGTCGTGCCACAAATTAAAGCTGATCATTCTGAGTTACCGACAATTTTCCTTTATGACCGCTATCCCGGTGGTGTAGGTCTATCTGAACAAGTTTTTAAAAATAGTGAAGAGATTGTAAAAGAAGTAGGGAACCTGCTAGATCGTTGCCGATGTGTAGATGGGTGCCCTTCCTGTGTTGGTTCAACTGATGAAGTAGGCAAGAATGTAAAAATCATGGTAAAAAAACTACTGTCGATAACAACGAAAGAAGGAGATTGATGTGTCTCTTAAGGCGAAACTATCTCGGATGAAAAAACACCTTGGCTCAGAAACAACTGAAAAAGAGGTCAAACCATACGTAATAGAAACTCCATCGCTAGACGTTCCTTTTCTATCAAAATGGGAGGAGCTAGACGCAAAGCCTTTTTTTCTAGAAGATAATTACTCAATAATCCGGGAAAAAAGCTACCCGATTGACCATGTTCATGGAAAGTATGCCTTTTCAGAGCTACATTCAATTCAAGAGAAATGGCAGAAGTTGAAGGCAAGCCACCCTTTATCGTCGTCTGATATTTCGGTTTCCGAAATGGTCTTTTTTGATACGGAAACAACAGGACTAAGTGGAGGCGCAGGAAACTATATATTTTTACTAGGCTATGCAAAAGTGTTAGAGAACGAGGTTATTGTTAAACAGCATTTCCTTCCTAACCCTGGTGCAGAGGTCCCTTTATATTATGGCTTTTTAACAGATATAGGAGAGTCTATTAATCTGCTAACTTCATTTAACGGAAAATCATTTGATTGGCCTCAAGTTAAAACTAGACACACGTTTGTAAGAAATGAAGTACCGAACTTACCTAAATTTGCTCATTTTGATTTATTGCATGGTTCGAGACGACTATGGAAGGAGATTCTTCCATCTTGTAAGCTTTCAGTCGTTGAAAATGAAGTCATTTCATTTAAGCGTGAAAATGATACCCCGGGCTATTTAGCTCCAATGCTTTATTTTGATTTTTTAAGTGAGCAAAATCCAGAGTATGTTGAGGGGGTAATTCAGCATAATGAGTGGGATGTACTATCGCTTATTAGCTTATATGTTCATATTTCATCTTGTATATTAGAAATGAACTCTAATTTGACGACGATTGAACAGTTTGAGATAGGTCGGTGGTTCGAACAGGTGGGGGAGATAGCTCTTGCCAAAAGATACTATCTACAAGTGAGTAACCAGTTAGGTACTAAGCAAGTACCAGCGTTAATGCAGTTAGGGGTCTTATCAAAAAAAGAACAGCAATATGATGATGCCATCCGTTACTTTGAAATGGTCATTGATATAAAGGATTATGGAATAGAAGCACTTATTGAGCTTTCGAAAATATATGAGCATCAGAAAAAGGATTATGAAAAAGCTCTTTATTATGCGTACCTTGCCTCTGAAGTCTTTGAGTCAAAAGCAATCATTGTGAAAAAGCTTGATAAAGAGGAAGAGACATTACAAAAAAGAATTGAGAGATTGGAAAGAAAATCGAAATAACCAATACATAGAGGGCAAAGAAAAGTAGTCTCACCTTTTTTGTTTGCCCTCTAACATAATGATAATTGATTGGTTAAGTATTATTCCTCAGGACGAGGGCCAGCGTCTTTGCCAGTTTCTTTAACTGTCATCAGTGGCTTTACAGTAGCGTCCCCTTGAACTTTTACCTGACAGGAAAGTCGAAGGTCTTCAGTTACACCCTTTGCTGTAAAAGCATCTTTTTCAATACTAGTATGCTCTCCAAAATCACCATCGATTACTTCAACACGACAGGTTGTACATTTCGCTTTCCCACCACAGCGATGTAGGATATCAACTCCATTATCCTCAAGAACATTAACAAGCTTTTGTCCTTCTTTTACATCAAATTCACCATAACCCGGTACTGTTAATTTCGCCATATTATCCCCTCCTATTTTAGACTATGTTACCCATTAAACTAAGATGATAAACAGAAAATACTTAATGATTTATTCCCCGAGGAAGCGCAAAAAGAACGATGATTCGAGCGAAGATTCTGATAACTTTGTCATATGTATAAAATTTAGTTGGGTTTTGTCGAAAGTAGGTGTAAGGAGCTAATAAAAATTAGATAAAGTCCTTTTATAAAAGAAAATCTATCAATATTCCGTCAATAGTAGTGAAAATAATTAAACTATCGGAGAAAATGTTTCATTTAAAACTTTTATTTGGTAATATTATAATAGATAAATATTCACAACATTTTTAATTATTGAAATGTAAGCGTTATATTATAAGGGAGGGTGTTATATTACAAATCAACATATGAATAAAATGAGCGCTCGTTCAGTCTCGGAAGAGTTTACAGAAATTATAATGGCTTCGTCATTAAAGAGGGTAATAAAAGGAAGATTCTCTTTTCTTTGCCTTCTGACATCGTAGTATATATTTGGGGGGAATATTGATGAAGAGTTTGCGTTATAAGTTATTAATTGTTGTATTACCAGTTTTATTTATCGCACTAGTGTCAGTTGCCTTTATTAATCACAACAAAGCAAAAGAGTTCCTTGAAGTTGAATTTAATGAAAAAACAGAAGTAAGCCTTGAAAAGGCGCGCAATGATATTAATAATTTCTTTGTTCAGAAAATTAAAGAAGTTGAAATGATGGGTAACACAGACATTATTTTGAATCTAGATATCGAGGAAATAGTCCCATATATGCAACGTGAGAATGAACGTTTACAAGACTTTGAAATGTTTCTTGTAGCAGGCCTTGATGGAATCGCTACTTCTCATGCAGGTACAGAAGCTAATGTTCTAGACCGTAATTATTTCTCTGATGTTTTGGAGATAAAACAAACTGTTCTATCCGAACCTATAATCTCTAGAGCAACTGAAGAAATGGTAGTAGCAATTGCAACACCAATTTTAAATAATGGTGATGTTGAAGGGGTATTGATAGCAACGGTTCCAATTGAAGAAATTGTTCAACTTGTTTCTGAGTTTCGTATTGGAAACGAAGGGTACGCATTTCTAGTAGATGATAATGGAATTGTTATCGCACATCCAAATCGTGAGTTAATAATGGATGTTAGTTTATTAGAAAGCTCAAACAGTGACATACAAACGATTGTAGCTAGTTCGTTAAATAATGAAACAGGTTCGACTACATATAATGACAATACAATTAACAGTTTTGCTTATTATACAATGATACCATCTACATCATGGGGTTTAGTAATTTCTGCACCTGTAGCTGAAGTTACTGGAAATTTATCATACTTAGCAATGTTGTCTTTTGTTACAGCTGCTATTGTGTTAGGTTTTAGTGTAATTGTCGTGATTATTTTTGCTAGACGTCTAATTGCCCCAATTCAACACTTAAGTGACCTAACATCAAAAGTAGCATCTGGGGACTTAACCGTACAAGCTTCCGCGTCAAACTCGAATGATGAGGTTGGTGTCCTAAGTAAAAACTTCGATCGAATGATTTTTCGGATTCAAGAGTTGTTAGGGAAAATCGATTCTGTATCGGCAACGGTAAAAGAGTCTTCAGATACGTTACTATTGACTAGTAAAGAAACGAAAGAAGCATCAGAGCAAGTAGCTATAACAATTTCTGAGCTTGCTTCTGGTACTACGGATATTGCTGATTCAGTTACGAATGCAACCGATCGTATGAATACGATGATTGGAACTGTTCAACAAATATCTACTTATACGAATGAGGTCGTAGATACTTCAACAAATAGCAAAGTTTCTGCTAAAAAGGGTCTAGACGCTGCGCAATCAGCGTTAGAGAAGATGGAAGAAGTAAGACAAACGGTACAGGATACGACACAGACGATTATGAATCTCGACCAGCAATCCAAAGAGATTGGAAACATCATTCAGATGATTACTAATATCGCCGAACAAACAAACTTACTTGCATTGAATGCTTCAATAGAAGCAGCAAGAGCTGGAGATCACGGCAGAGGCTTTGCCGTAGTTGCTGATGAAGTGCGAAAGTTAGCAACTGAAACGAGTGAATCAGCAGATAAAATATCAAATCTCATTAACGACACCCAATTAGAAAGTCAGCGTGCTGTTACTTCAATAAAAAAGGGAGCTAAGGTAGTGGAAGAAGGTACATTAACAGTCCACTCAGCAAGTGATGCCTTTACTGAAATTGCCTTATATATAGATGAAGTATTAGAAAAAAATAAATCAATTTACCAATCAGTACGTGAACTAGAGGAAGTTGGTTCTGAAATAGGATCTACAATGGAAAGTATTTCTGCAGTGACACAAGAAGCATCGGCGGGTGCTGAAGAAGTAAGTGCAACAACTGAACAACAATCCGCAGCAGCAAATCAGATTGCTTATGATGCTGAGTCACTTGCTGAATTAGCAGAACAATTGAGAGAAGTAATGTCAGTATTCAAAACAAAATAATGTTTTTGAGAGAATGAGTCAGAGCACTTAACGAAGTGAGTTGATTCAAGGCTGCTGAAAAAGTGTAAAATCACACTTTTCCAGCAGCCTTTTTGAGTAATTAGTGAAGCCGTTGCATCTTTTAAAGCTTGCTATGAGTGATTTTCTCAAAACAAGCTCACAACGTGCGGAGCCATTACCGCTTCACTGAATCCACTATATTTGAAAATATTTAATTATAGTAAATAAAATCATTGTCGGATGATGTAAAAAGAAGTAAAATAGCGTTTGGAAGTTAAATAAAAGAAACATACATGTAAGTACAATTAATGATAGTAAAAGAATTCGATTTTATATAATGGAGAGATGGAAAATGATTCGCTATATGGTTGTGTTATTTTTTGTGATGATTGGTTTAACCTTTTTTATAATGTCTGGTATCAGTGAATCCATATAATTAATACAAAAAATAGGTGAAAACCCTAGTACATGTACTAGGGTTATTTCATACGTTATTAGTGTACCAAATATTAAAGGAGGAATTAATTATGCATCATTGTCACAAACCACAAATGCATCATAGCCACCAACCAGTAGCGAGACCAACATCTCAGGTTATGCCTGCGGTCGTACACCCAACACAACACCAACAGGTTCAAAAATGCTGTGAATATATTGTTCCAGAAGTACACCCAAGTCACACTGACTATATTACTCAACACCACTATAAGCACGTTCACAGCTTCCCGCAAACGTACTCTCAACAGCAATTTGTAACGAACCAACAATTCGTTCAACCACCAACTCCACCAAGACCAGTTCCAGGCCCAGGTATGGGACCAGGCGCAGCAGGTATGGGACCAGGTATGGTAGCAGGTGCAGGAATGGGTCCAGGTATGGCTCCAGGTATGGCTCCAGGTATGGGAGCACCAGGCGCATGGGGTGCAGCTGGTAGATCACGTCGTTTTTGGTAATTATATGTAGAAAGCGGGCTGCCATTGCAGCTCGCTTTCTACATATTATAATACAGATGTGATAGGATAGAAGATATCTCTCTATGTAAAATGAGGTGACATAGTGATAAAAGTAGTTGCTGTATCTGGTTATAAAGGTCATGAATTAGGTATTTTTAATCAAAAACATGAAGGTATTCGGTATATAAAAAAGGCAATTAGACAACGTATCATCTCATTAATTGATGAAGGATTAGAATGGGTTATTATTAGTGGACAACTTGGTGTTGAGCTATGGGCAGCAGAAACTGTATATGATCTGCAAACAGATTACCCAAACCTTAAAGTAGCAGTGCTTACCCCTTTCTTAAATCAAGAAAAAAATTGGAATGAAGAGACACAGGAATATTATCAGCATATACTAGGACAAGCAGATTTTGTAGAAAGTATATCAAAAAAAGAATATGAAAACCCTACGCAATTACGGATGAAAAATGAATATATTATACAAAAAAGTGATGGACTTCTTCTATTATATGATGAAGAAAAAGAAGGTTCCCCATTATTTTATCTAAAACCAGCTAAAAAGAGGCAAGCACAAGAGAACTATATAATCGTTATGATTACACCGTATGATTTAGAATTAATAGTTGAAGAAGAAAGAGAAGCTCAACAGGACTTTTGGTAATTGACAATCATTGATTCTTTTGAAAGAATAAGAGAAAGTCTGTATATTCGTTAGATAATAGAGGTGTTTAATATGAATAGCCAAGTTCGATTAAAAACAAAAGACATATTAGAAAAAGAATTTAAAACAGCATTAAAAGGATACAATCAAGAAGAAGTAGATAAATTTTTAGATCTAATCATACAAGATTATGAGATGTTCGAAAAAATAGTTGAACAACTTGAGTATCAAAATCAACAATTACAAAAGGATATGAAAAAGTTATCAGAAAAAACAACCCGTCAAAGTCCAGCTCCTATTGCTGCAGGTAATACTAATTATGATATTTTACAACGTTTATCAAATTTAGAGAAAAAGGTGTTTGGTAGTAAGCTGTATGAGTAAGGAGTTACATAAATCGTGATAATTTCTGCTATACAAATGAAGTCTGAGCAAGGAAATATTTTAGCCAATTATGAAAAAATGGAGTCTATGGTGCGAGAAGCTGCATCTAACGGAGCCCAAATAATTTCATTACCTGAACTATGGAGCTCAGGCTATCATTTAACAAAGGAAGAATTTTTTCGTTTTTCGGAAAGTAAGGATGGACCGACTACCTCATTAGGTATGAAGTTAGCAAAGGAGTTAAGTGTTGTATTAATCATTCCTTTTCCTGAACTGGATAATTCCAAACATAAAGTATATATTTCGTGTGCCGTAATCGATGCAAATGGAGAGGTAACTGGCATTCATCGAAAGGCATTCCTTTGGGGAAATGAACGTGAACGGTTTTCACCTGGACCGTTCTCTTTTTCTGTTTATAACACATCCGTTGCGCGAATTGGCGTGTTAATTTGCTATGATATTGAGTTTCCAGAACCAGCACGATTATTAAGCTTGGCTGGTGCGGAACTAATTGTCTGTCCATCAGTATGGAGTATAGAGGCAGAACAAAGGTGGCAGATCCAGTTACCAGCTCGAGCTTTAGATAATACCTGTTTTGTAATGGGAACAAATACGGTCGGTGAGGGTGCTTGTGGGCGCAGTATGATTGTTGACCCTTCAGGTAAGATTCTAACGGAAGGATCTGTAACCGAAGAAATGATTGTAACATCACAAATAGAATTTGATAAGATAGAAGAAATCCGTCAAAGAATACCTTATTTAAAAGATTTACCAATTGAATTAATTCCTCGTGGAGCAAATATACTAGAATAATAGGTATATTTGCTTTTTTAGGTAGAAAATAGTGTATTTATTAGTTTTTACTAGCTATTACTCTTAAATCATAAACTAGAGTGATTTTTTAGAATATTTCTTTTTATGTTATAATTTACCTTAATGGAGCATAGATACATACATAGATTTATAGTCTACTATAAGCTCTATAAAAAAATTAGGGGGTATTACACAATGAAAAAAGGTTTATTTTTTCTGTTCCTAGCATTCATGCTGATGGTAATGGCTGCTTGTGGATCGACAGAAGATGCTTCAGGTGGAGATACTGAAGAAGCTCCAGTAGAGGACACGACAGAAGAAGCACAAGAAGAAGATGGTGATGCAACATCTGATGCTGATTTAGAAACATATCAAGTTGTTACAGATAACAACTACAGACCATTTGAGTTCCTTGACGAGAGTGGTGAACTTGTAGGTTTTGATATCGATTTAATGAATGCAATTGCTGATGAGGCTGGTTTCGTCGTTGAGTTTGAACAAATGGAATTTGCAGGTATCGTAGCTGCGATTGCATCAGAGCGTTTTGACGCAGCGATTGCTGGTATGACAATTACTGAAGAAAGAAAAGAATCAATTGATTTCTCAATTCCTTATTACGATGCTGGTTTAATTCTAGCTGTTCAATATGATAATGAAGACATAACGTCAATTGACGATATTACTGCTGACCATTCTGTAGCAACGAGAACTGGTTCGACTAGTGAGAACTTCTTATCTGAAAACACAGACGCTTCAATTGAAGCATTCCCAGAAATTACAGAAGCATACCAAAACACAATTCAAGGACGTTCAGACGCTGTATTGTATGACTTACCAAACGTACTTTACTATGCAGAAACTGCATCTGAAGGTCAATTAAAAATTGTAGGTGAGCTTTTAGCAGGGGAGCAATATGGTATTGCATTTCCACAGGGTTCTGAATTAAAAGCAAAAGTTGACGCTGCATTAGAAACGTTAATGGAAGATGGTACTTATGGTGATATCTACGAAAAATGGTTTGGTTCAAGACCAGAAGGAATGTAAGTCCTAAGTAACTAATATGTATAGAAAAGAAGCGTGACAAATTAATTGTTGTCACGCTTTTCTTCTAAAGATTACGAAGAAATATTTCAGAGAAGGGCAATGGCCTAGTATTGCTTTTATGGGAAGGCGCATAGCGTTTTTCTTAGAGAAAAAGAGGTGAAAGAGAATGTTAGAGAATTTTATTAGTCCCCATTTCACTAATGTCATTCCCTTTTTATTACAAGGGTTAAAGTTGACATTACTTATTACATTTGTCGGTGTTGCATTAGGGTTTGTTATCGGTGTATTCGCTGGTTTTGGGAGATTATCTAAGAATAAATTAATTTACGCCATATCAACAGTTTATGTTGAAGTAATACGTGGTACACCAATTCTTGTTCAAGTATTGTTCCTATACTTTGGTGTTTCAGATCTGTTTGGTGTGAACCTTGATAAAGTAACAGCATCAATTATTGCGATTGCTTTAAACGCAGGTGCATACATTGCTGAAATTGTGCGTGGTGCAGTACACTCTGTTGAAAAAGGACAATCAGAAGCAGGACGTTCATTAGGGTTAACTAAGATTCAAACAATGCGTTATATTATTTGGCCACAAGCATTTAAACGTATGATTCCTCCATTAGGTAATCAATTTATCATCAGTTTAAAGGATACATCGCTATTTTCCGTCATTGCTGTTCATGAAGTCTTGTACCAAGGTCGTATGTATTCTAGTAACACATTTACGTACTTTGAACCGTATATGATGGTCGGTATAATGTATTTAATGATTACAATACCAGCTATGATAATATTGCGTCGTATTGAACGGAGGTTAGATGTTTAATGATAAAAGTAAATGATTTACGTAAGTCATTTGGTGATACTGAAGTATTAAAGGGAATTACAACTGAAATTCATGAAAAAGAAGTAGTCTGTGTTATAGGACCTTCAGGCTCAGGAAAAAGTACTTTTTTACGTTGCTTGAACTTACTTGAAGAAGTGACAAGTGGACAAATCATTGTTGACGATTCCGATTTGACAGATCCAAAAACAAATATAAACGATGTTCGCTCAAGAGTAGGAATGGTGTTCCAGCATTTTAATCTATTTCCTCATATGACAGTCCTTCAAAATGTGACATTAGCACCGATGAAAGTTAAAGAAATGAAAAATGAAGAAGCAGAAAAAGTGGCGTTGCAGTTATTGGACAAGGTAGGATTGGCTGATAAGGCAAACGTATACCCAGGTAGTCTATCAGGTGGTCAAAAACAACGGGTAGCGATAGCAAGAGCGCTTGCTATGAATCCTAAGATTATGTTGTTTGATGAGCCAACATCTGCCTTAGATCCTGAGCTAGTTGGAGAAGTTCTTAGTGTTATGAAGGACCTTGCAGAAGAGGGGATGACGATGGTTGTTGTTACTCATGAGATGGGGTTTGCTAAGGAAGTTAGTGATAGAGTCTTTTTCATTGATGAAGGGATTTTTATGGAAGAAGCTCCCCCAGAACAATTTTTCGAAAATCCGACGCACCCACGCTTAAAAGGGTTCTTAAGTAAGATCCTATAAAAAAATCAGATTCTATGATACTATAATAACGGAGCAAGCTTATGTGAAGCTTAGCTTCGTTTTTCTTCTGTTTATACACCCTTTTATCGGAGGTGTTTTTAATGATTGAAATTTCTATAGATGGTGCAAGCGCAGGTAATCCTGGTCCATCTGGGGCAGGAATTTTCATAAATTATAAAAATGGGCAAGTTGACAGACATTCAATTCCACTTGGGGAAATGTCTAATCACGAGGCTGAATTTTTGGCACTAATACATGCACTCGATATTTGCATTGAAAAAGGAATTACTTCTGTTTCTTTTCGTACGGATTCTAAATTGCTAGATGACGCTATAGAAAAGCAATATGTAAAAAAGTCACTTTATCAGCCGCTATTAGAGCAAGTGTTAGAGCGTATAAAAAAGTTCGATATGTTCTTTATGAAATGGATTCCTAGTAATCAAAATAAAAATGCAGATGAGCTATCACGCCAGGCAATTCGCAAAAATGACAATACCAATGATTAACAGTTGAAATATGATAGAAAACAGTGTAATATAATAGTTGTCTCATTGATGAGAACCGATAGCGTTCAGGTAATCGCTGCATCTTTAGGATGTAGAGGAAAGTCCATGCTCGCACGACCTGAGATGGTCGTAGTGTTCGTGCCTAGCCAATCAATAAGCTAGGGTAATCTGGTTTCGACTGGATTAACGGCGAGGTAAGCACCTAAGTCCAATAGGATATGGTGTGATGCTTCTGAAAGTGCCACAGTGACGTAGTCCGTGAGGAAACGAGCGGAGTGGAACGGGTAAACCCCTCGAGCGAGAAACCCAAAATATGGTAGGGGCATCCTCTTCATGGAAATGAACTGAGAAGAGGGCCAGGCGAAGTTACTTCGTCTGTAGACAGATGATTACCACCGGAGTACGAGGCTCATCACCGTTTGCAGTACTAAGGTACAAAACATGGCTTATCGAACGCTATAGGGATGATAAAAATCGCCACTTGATTGGCGATATTTTTATTTTGAATACTTGCCATAGGATTATACCTCTCATTGCAGAGGTTTTTTTGGTTTTAGGAAACTATAAAATACATATTTGTGGATAATCATAGATGAGCAATGACCACGCACACTACACGCTTAACACAAGTAGTGACTCCGCACATTGCATCAAACAATACCGCTTTTGCGGTTTTGTTCTTACTTAAGAATCCTTAATCTACGTCAATGGTATACGTGAAATCATAGTTGTTAAAAACCGAATCTTCAGAAATAGGGACAACCCTTTTCATTCAATGTATTTATCTATATAATTGACAGAGGTATTTTATTCCTAAAGGAAGTCTCACAAATAAAAAGAATGTCAATAATACTAACAAAAGTTATTATATTATGTAGTATTTATTTCTAAATTCAAGGAGTTTTTTATATGGGAAAAGTTACACTAATTGCAACAGCAACAATGGGACTTGAATCACTTGTAGCACGTGAGGTAAAGGACCTTGGTTATGAAGATGTTCAAGTTGAAAATGGTAAGGTTACATATACCGCAGACGAAGCTGGGATTTGTCGTTCTAATTTATGGTTACGTACATCTGATCGAATTAAGTTGAAAGTTGGAGAATTCAAAGCTTTTACATTCGAAGAGCTTTTTGAAAAAACAAAAGCATTACCTTGGGCAGATTTAATCCCAGCTAATGCAGAGTTTCCTGTCATTGGACGCTCGGTAAAATCAAAATTATTCAGTGTTTCTGATTGCCAAGCTATTGTAAAAAAAGCGGTAGTAGAAAGTATGAAGAAAAAGCATAAAACCGACTGGTTCAAAGAAGATGGACCTCTTTGTAGAATTGAAGTTGCCTTACTTAAAGATGTTGCGACTTTAACTATTGACACTAGTGGAATAGGATTACATAAGCGTGGGTATCGTTATTTACATAGCCAAGCTCCAATTAAAGAAACGTTAGCATCAGCAATGATTATGCTTACAAATTGGAGACCAGAAATGCCGTTTATTGATCCATTCTGTGGTTCAGGAACACTTCCAATTGAAGCTGCTTTAATTGGACAAAATATCGCACCAGGCTTTAACCGTGATTTCGCTTCTGAGGATTGGCCATGGATCAGTAAAGACGTATGGGATAAAGCGCGTCAAGAGGTTGAAGATGTAGCAAATTATGATCAAAAGTTAACGATATTTGGTTCGGATATCGATCATAAGATGGTTGAGTTAGCAGAAAATAATGCAATGGAAGCTGGCTTTGGCGACATGCTGAAGTTTAAGCAAATGCAAGTAACAGATTTACGAACGAAGCTAGAATACGGTACTTTAATCGGAAATCCTCCATACGGAGAACGACTTGGGGAAAGAGATGAAGTTGAGCATATGTACCGTAATATGGGGAAACTATTTAGAGAAGAATTACCAACGTGGTCTGTATATATGCTAACGTCACACGAAGGCTTTGAAGAGCTATACGGAAAACCAGCTTCAAAAAGACGCAAGTTATACAACGGAAATATTAAGACACAATATTATCAATATTTTGGACCAAGACCGCCAAAGAACTAATCAGAGAAATTAACGATACGAGACACATCCTTTCAATTATCTAAGGATGTGTTTTTGTTTTTATACACTCAAGGTATAATAGTTTCAATAATATTATTATGTTAACTAAATAATATGGATAAGATCCAGATATTTTTCATATGCTAGTACTGTTACTAATGAAAGGTGGTATGGATAAATGTCTGAGCCATATAATGATTTAAAACAAGTAGAAATGGCAATAAAGTCTGCCCAACGCATGGTAGGACAAGCTACTATGAGCATGGATGAAGACCAATTACAAGCAGCAACTGATGCACTTAACCAAGCAAAACAGCAATATCAACACGCCCTAAGTCATAAGACAGGGGTTGATGAGCAATTCTTTGAGTTCTCTTCTGAACTGATTGAACGAATCGATCATCAATTAACGGAAGCAAAGGATTAATAATTATCCAAAAGAATTAGTTTCTTTTGGATCTAAAGCAATGAGTATTACGGCTGTTTTTTCCGTACATTCATGACGGAAAGTACAGTCTAATGCCATTGCTTATTTTGTTATTTACCACTTCTGTAGCTATTATTAGCATACATAAGCCAAGCACTGTATAATATGTAGTTACATGTACATAATTATTTCATATTGAATTGGGGGAACTTTCATTGACTGGTAGTAAACAAATTGAACAGGATTTTCTTCAGTACGTGAAGAAAATGGAGAACTATAATGAAGCTACATCTTTATTGTTTTGGGATGCTCGTACAGGTGCACCTAAAAAAGGTGGAGACCAACGCTCTGAGGTAATTGGTACCCTATCAACAGAAATTTTCAAAATGTCTGTCTCAGATGAAATGAAACAATTTCTAACTCAGCTACAAGACCAAGCTATTCAAGGTGAGCTCTCAGAAATCACAAAGAAGACGGTAGAAGAATGCAAAAAAAACTATGATCGAAATAATAAAATACCAGAAGCAGAATATAAAGAATTTGTTATTTTAAAAGCAAAGACAGAAACAGCATGGGAAGAGGCAAAAGAAGCTTCAGACTTTGCGATGTTCCAGCCATATTTAGAAAAAATCGTAGCTACAACAAAGCGTTTCATCGATTATTGGGGCTATGAAGATAACAAATACAATACATTATTAGATGATTATGAGCCGGGAATTACAGTCGATATTTTAGATGATGTATTTGGAAAATTAAGAGATCAGTTAATTCCGCTTGTTAAAGGAGTTACTGAATCAAACCATAAGCCGAATACAAAATTTTTATTTGAACATTTTCCTAAAGAAAAACAACGTTCGTTTAGTTTAGATATTTTAAAGCAAATGAACTATGACTTTGATGCAGGACGTTTAGATACCACAATGCATCCATTTGCTATTAGCTTAAATCCAGGGGATGTTCGTGTAACAACAAAGTATGATGAGAAAGACTTCCGTACGGCTGTGTTCGGAACAATTCATGAAGGTGGTCATGCTTTATATGAGCAAAATATTTCGAAGGATTTGATTGGAACACCTCTATGTGACGGGACTTCAATGGGAATTCATGAATCTCAATCACTTTTCTGGGAGAACTTTGTTGGACGTCATGAATCATTCTGGAAGTGTAATTATGACCTACTTAAGAATCACTCAAATGGACAGTTTGATGATGTGAGTCAGGAAAATTTTTACCGTGCCATTAATGAAGCCAAGCCATCGTTAATTCGAATTGAAGCCGATGAGATGACGTACGCTCTTCATATTATAATGCGTTATGAAATTGAAAAAGCTTTAATTAATGATGAAATTGAAGTGAAAGACTTACCCGCTATTTGGAATGATAAGATGGAGGAATATTTAGGGGTTCGTCCATCTAATGATGGAGAAGGTGTACTTCAGGATGTTCACTGGTCCTTTGGGGCATTTGGCTACTTCCCTTCATATGCATTAGGCTATATTTACGCAGCGCAAATCAAGAATGCGATGGACAAAGATATTTCTAATTACAGTGACTTACTTGAAAAAGGAGAACTGATACCTATTAAAGAATGGCTTACTGAAAAGGTCCATCAATATGGGAAAATGAAAAAGCCAATTGAAATATTAGAAGATACAACGGGTGAAGGAATTAATCCTGAGTATTTGGTGAAGTATTTAGAGGAAAAATATAAGAAGCTTTACCAGTTTTAAGAGCTTGTTAGGTCGGAATTTCATTAAATTCCGACCATTTTTTTATGTTAAAATAAATATGAGGTGAAAAGATGGATTGGTATATTTACGTACTTTTATTTTTAGCAGTGGCTTATTATTTAACGGTGTATATTCGGTTAAAATATATGATCGTTGGACATGCCTTATTAGTTCGACATGGTTTTAAGCGAGTGTCTATTTCAATTGATGAAATTACAGCAGTAGAGCTAGCATCGAATGAAGAAATTCAGCAAGGGATAATCATAATAGGATTGCCACTTAAGAAAAATGAAAAATTAATTATCCGAACAAATGAAAATGTATATATGCTAGCTGGAAAGAACATTTCTTCTTTAGCAGGAAAGTTAAAGGAACAAAATAAACGTATAAGAATGAAAATGTAACCTTTTTTATTTTTGCTAGGAAATAAGTAATCCTACTAAATTAAAATTAAATACTATTTTGAGTTGCTAGGGAAAACAAACTAGTGATTAATAGTAGAGAACGTTTGATTCATATGAAATCCCGGATAATTTTAAGCTGAAAGGCATAAATTTCAGCTTTTTCTTTACTTAGAAGATAATTAGTTCGTATCTTGTGACTGCTTCTCTATTTTCTTATGATGGTAGTAAGAAAAAAGGAGGAGCAGCCTTTCATGAATACCTTAGATATTTTACCCTATTACGAGAAAGAGTGTACTTGTCCCGTATGTAGCGGTGCTTTTACAACTAGAAAAATTAGAAGTCGTTTTGCACGTGTGGTGAAGACTGATTCGGACTTTGCTCCTGTCTATGAAGATAAATATAATCCAATCTATTATCGCGTGAATGTTTGTCCTCATTGCGGTTATTCTTATAATGATCATTTTAATGACCGGTTAACAGCAAGAGATAAAGAAATTATTCAAGTGAAAATTTCTGATGGGTGGAACAATGTTGATTATGGTCATGAACGGACTTCAGATCATGCTATTGCAACACATAAGCTTGCACTGTTATCGGGAACGTTGACTAGTGAGAAATCACTTGTGATCGGTGGTATATGTTTACGCTTAGGATGGTTATACAGGGAAATCAATAATCAAAATCAAGAAAGGCGATTTTTGAATCATGCTCTATCTGAATATAAAAAAGCTCAAAATAGTTTTGAGATTTTTGAATCAACTATGTCAGAAATTCGTTTAAAGTATTTAATAGGGGAATTGCACCGAAGACTTCATGATGATGAAGCAGCTATACATTATTTTACAGGTGTTTTAAAGCATAGAGACCTTTCGAGCGAACGAGATGTTATGACATTAGCAGAGTTACAGATGAGAGAATTAACTAAGGAAAGTAAAATAGCATTGTAGGAGGACCCACTATTTTCAGTGGGTTTTTTATTTTCGAATAATCTAATAAAATAGCGTAAACACCATAATTATAGTGGTAAATATCACTTTATAGATTTATAATATTTTATATACAAAATAAATCAATTATTTGATTCATTATAAAAATTCAGTATGTTTCTTGTATATATAATTAAAATAGGAGGAAAATGAATGAAATGTTCTGTAATAGATGTTACCAACGAAGGGGTCTTGGAACAACTAAGATTTTTAGATTTAACTAGCGAAGATTTGCTTGTTGTGAAAAGAATGCAACCATTTATTACGAAGCATATTGACCTACTAGTAGATTCCTTTTATCAAGTTATTATTCAAGTTGAAGAATTAAAAGAAATTATCGGTACTCATAGTTCAATGGAAAGGCTAGAAACTACGTTGAAGGTACACTTAATTGAATTATTTAACGGAAAAATTGATGAGCAATTTATTAATAAAAGATTAAAAGTTGCAGAAATTCATTTTAGTATAGGATTAAAGCCTAGATGGTATATGGGCGCCTTTCATAACTTACAAAATAAGTTATTTAGATTAATCGAAGAACAAATCACTGACCCAAAAGAAAACACACTTTACATAAATGTTGCAACTAAAATTCTTAATTTAGAACAACAGCTAGTATTAGAAGCATATGAAAAAGAAAGTAAGGACTATCATACAAGACAAAATGAATTGTTAATAAAAGCTGAAAAATTATCGGTAGTTGGTCAGCTTGCAGCGGGATTTGCTCATGAAATTCGAAATCCATTGACAACTCTTAAAGGCTTTACACAATATTTTAAAGCGGAAGCAAAAGAAAAGCACTTACCTATTTATGATTTACTACTTTCGGAATTAGATAGACTGGAATCGATCACGAATGAATTTATGATCGTCGCAAAGCCACAAAAAAATAATTACAAAGATGCTGATGTTAAACAAATATTAGTGCAAGTCTTATCTCTCTTAAACCCACAAGCTTTAATGAATAATATACAATTTATCATACAAACAGAAAAAGAAATTCCTATTATTAGCTGCAATGAAAATCAACTAAAACAAGTTTTCATAAATCTATTAAAGAACGCCATGGAAGCAATGCCAGATGGTGGCGATATACTATTACAAATGGAAACTTGTGAAAAGAAAGTGATTCTAATTAAAGTGATAGATAGTGGGATAGGTATTTCAAAAGAATGTATCAGTAAAATAGGAGAACCGTTCTACTCATTAAAAGAAAAAGGCACAGGACTTGGATTGATGGTTACTTATAAAATAATTGAAGCTCATAATGGAAAAGTAGAGTTCTTTAGTCAACCTAATAAAGGAACTACAGTTACTATAACTCTTCCATTTCTATAGACACATTCTAAAATGTAAAAAGGGTGAACATAAAATTGTTCACCATATAAATATTATGTTAACTCGAGAGCTTCTATGGCTAGTTTCTTTGCGTCCTTTTTCACATGTGAGTAAATTTGTGTAGTCGCAACCGATTCATGACCTAGTAAACTTTGAACTGTTAGTACATCAATTCCTCTATGAACAAGTTCCGTCGCAAAACTATGTCTTAATTTATGAGCACTTATATTTTTATAGCTTAAAAAGGGAAGATAGGTTTTCGCACGCTCGATATGACGTTGAATCATTTTTTGAATCGCACTCACTGTTACTTGCTCAGTATATTGATTTTTCTTGAAATCATAGCCGACAAATAATGATTGCTCATATGATGTAGGGCGGTGTTGCTTAGGTAGGGATGTCATGTATTGATTAATAATCTTCAATGTTCCCTCATTTAATGGAATTGTTCGTTGCTTATTTCCTTTACCAATAACGGATAGCTCTCTTTCTTTTGTGTTAAAGTCTTTTACTTTGATTTGACAAAGCTCTGAAATACGAAGTCCCGTCATAATCATTGTGTGAATGATCGCCCCGTCTCTTTCTTTTAAAAGAGTATGATACTTTATTTGCCTCTTTGACATACCTTTGTCAGAAAGAATAATAGAAAACAGCTCCTCGTATTCATCACGATTTAAATAGATAGGATCTTTCCGTATGACTTTTGGTCGTTCCACATCATTTACTGGATTCAAGGTTGTGTACTTTTGTTGTTTAAGAAAATCGAAAAGAGACTTTAATGCTGATAGTTTTCGATTAATTGATTTCCCATTATTCTTTGCATGTAATGAAAGGAATTGTATATAGTCTTCTATCATTTCACGATCAATATCTATAAAATCCTCTAACGTAATATCCTTTATTTGAAAGTCTTCACCAGTCACTTCATGAACATAATCAAAAAAACTTTTAAAGTCATATATGTAACGTTGCAACGTAGTCATAGAATAGCCAAGTGCCATTCTACTAATTACATACTCTTGGATGAAGGGAGGCATTTTCTCAACGTAGCGAAATTCAGCAAGGGCAGATCTCGTTGTATGACCTAATCTATGGCTGTTTTCCTTTTGCGAGTTTTTTAGCTTTTTTAAGACCGACATAGGCAGAACTCCTTTCAGTTTCATTATATCACGTTCTGTGAAATATATGTTTCACAGAAGGTAAAATATCTTTATTAGTATGTAAGTTTCATAGAAGTGTATTACTAGAGCTTGAATTATAAAAATGTTGAAAAACAAGTTACGGGCACAGCTTTAAAGTAGAAAAACATATTTAGCAGTTTAATTTAAAGTAGTTTTAACATACTGTATATAAGAGGCAGTTTAGTGGATTGGTGATAACAAGCAGAAACTATGTCTACAATGTGATATTATAAATAAAAGAAGTAGGCGTAAGGAGGAATTATTATGGCTGTGAGAAGAGAAGATTTGTATAAAATCATTGACAAAGTTTCAGAAAAAAATTTAGAGAAGGTAAAAGAAATCCTTGAAACCTTAACTAAATATGAAGAGGAATTTGATGAAGTTGAACCAACTAAGGATGAAAAAAAAGCAATTGAAGAGGCAATATATGGGGAATTTCATTCTTTTGAAGATGTTTTTAAAGATGACTTAGATGTTTGAAATTAAAGTTTCAAATAAAGCCAGGAAGTTTATTCAAAAGCAAGATACTCCTACAAGGAAAAGAATAAAAAATGCTTTAGTGCACTTAGCAGAAGACCCCTATAACCGAAAAGAAAATGACATCAAAAAGATGAAAGGGTACACCGATACATTTAGACTCAGAGTTGGCGATATAAGAATGATTTATAAGATAGAAGATGAAAAAGTAATATTATACGTATTAAACATTGATTTCCGAGGTGACATCTATAAATGAATACAAGGATAAAAGGTTAGGAGGGAGTATTCTTAACCTTTTTTTAATTATATTGTTAATTTTAATTTTCTCTCCCAAAACCGACCCGTTGAAAAACAAGTCTCATTTCTTTATTTTTACCTTGTAATAGGAGATAATCTTTAGCAACTAATAAAAGGAGCTGATTTAAATGAATGAAACTATCGAGATGCTTTTAAAGCATAAATCGATTCGAAAATTCGAAGAACGTTCACTGACAGAAGAGCAAATACATACAATCGTTCAAAGTGCACAAGCTGCTTCTACTTCAAGTTATATTCAAGCGTATTCGATCATTGGTGTGAAAGATGTTGCGAAAAAGGAAGAGTTGGCAGAGCTTGCTGGGAATCAAAATTATGTAGCATCAAGCGGTCATTTCTTTATCTTTTGTGCGGATCTTCATCGACATGAAATTATTGGTGATATGAAGGGAACAGATTTGAAAGAATCATTAGATAGTACAGAGAAATTTATGGTTGCTGTCATTGATGCAGCACTTGCTGCGCAAAATGCAACTGTAGCAGCAGAGTCATTAGGCCTTGGCATTTGCTATATAGGTGGAATTCGTAATCACGTGCAAGAGGTTAGTGAGCTATTAAATCTTCCTCATCGTGTGATCCCATTATTTGGACTAACTGTCGGTTATCCAGCTCAAGACCCAGGTGTAAAACCACGTTTACCACTGGAGCATATTTATTATGAAGATGAATACCCACAGGAACAAACTCTATATAAACAGCAATTAAATGAATATGATAAAGTAGTTTCAGCTTACTACCATGAGAGAACAGGTGGAAAGCGCGCTAATACATGGTCCGAGCAAATGTCACAAATGCTAGCTGAACCGAAGCGAATGTTTATGAAGGATTTCGTAGAGAAAAAAGGGTTTTCAAAAAAATAAGAGTTAGGTACTATTATTGAAATATGTTTTTTGGAGCAAAACATATAACACTTACACTATATAACGTGATGTAAGCGTTATCATTAATTTGAGAGAGGTATTCTAGTAAAATAGATAAGAAAAGTATTGATTGATATTTTGGAGTTTATTCGAGCAGAGGGACGTATTTTCTCTCTGCTTTTTTGTTCTTTTTATACAATAAAGCCTGTAGCTACTGGATTCCTTTTTCGCTTTTAGTAGTAATTCCCTTTATATCCTTAGAATGATGCAAAAACGACAAACTTCTTATTAAATTCGACTATATTCTCTGTTTTTCTAAATATTTTATATTTGCAGAAAGTTCTATATTTTAATATAATGAAAACGTTTACTATAACTAGATTAGAGATAAAAGTGATATATCTATTTGTAGTATTTACAAGATGGAAAAGTGTAAGTAGGAGAATAATTTGGAGGAGGGAGAATGTTATGAAAAAAGAAAGAGAACACGGTGGTATCCAACCAGGTATTAAGTGGGGACCATTTACAATGAGAATTCCTGGGGTGCATGTTGGGTTATACCCAAGCCAACATCTACAAGGAGGGCTCTTGCTATTAGCAGCAGGGGGAGCAACAGCCCCATTGTTAATGCAATATTTTGATGTATCATTTGAAATTGCATGGACAGTGATGTTAGTTTTATTCTTTTGGGTAATCGCACAGAATGTGTTGTTTGGGGATGTGTATGCGGGTGGAGCAATTACTGCTGCATTACCATTAACGATTGTATATTTAAATGGCTACAGTGTTGGGACTGAATCTATTCAAGCGATGATTGCAGTCACGATCGTTGTAACTTTATTGTTCTTGTTCTTTGGGGTAACCAAATTAGGAGAAAAATTCAATAATACGGTTCCTGCCCCTTTAAAAGCAGGTATTATCATGGGTGCCGCTATCGCTGCATTTCAATCTGAAATAAACCGAGTGGAGCAAATGCCGATTACACTAGTGACAGCATGGATTATCGTCATGGTGTTAATGTATTCAATTCCATTTGCGAAACTTCCGAATACGAAAACAAAAGTTTTTATAGGTGCAAACGCATTAGTATTGACATTTGTTATTGCTGGTATTGTTGGTTTTATAGTAGGTGAGATTAGCTTCTCGCTTGAGTGGGGTATTTTTATTCCACCATTTGCTGAAACATTAGGAGCGCTTGCACCTTGGTCTGTTGGACTACCTTCGTGGAGTATGATCGTTGCAGCTATTCCGTTAGGTGTAATGATTTATATTCTAGCATTTGGTGATATTTTAGTAGCCGATACATTATTAAAAGGTGCAACTAAAAAGAGACCTGATGAAGAAGTGGAACTAAATACGACTCGCAGTCACTATGTTTTAGCAATTCGTAACTTTGTTCAGTTACTAACTGCTGGTCCACTTATTACGTTACATGGTCCAATTTGGACTGGTGCTCAAGTATTTTTAGCTGAGCGATATAAACAAGGAAAAGAAGTTATGGATTCAATTCATACAGGGACAATTAACTTTTATATTGCTGCAATTCCTTTAGGGATTTTATTACCAATCATCACACTGATTATGCCACTACTTCCCGTTGCCTTATCAGTTACGATGTTATTAACTGGTTTTGCTTGTGCGTATGTTGCAATGGAAATGGTAAAAGACAATATTTCAAGAGGGCTAGTGATTGCGATTGGTATGTTAACGGCCATGATGGGACCCGCGTGGGGAATCGGTGCAGGTATTGTTTTATACTTACTATTAATCGGTAAGAGTTCAAATAAAGATGAAAGCTTTAGTGAAGAAAGCGCAAATACAGAGTCTGAACATAAGGTTGGATAATAAAAAGTATAAATTAGGTTAGTTGAGGGGGAGTAGAAGATGAGTTTTAAAAAGGTCTTAGTAGCAATCGACGGCTCTAATAACGGCTATCGAACTCTACAAAAAGCAATTGAGCACGTACAGGATGTTTCAGGAGAATTAACTCTTGTTCATATCGCCAAATCTCATGACCAAGCTGCACCAATTATGTTGGGACATTCGACAGCTGTTGAATACAATCTAAGAGAAAAGATGCAGGAAGCAGAGCAAGAGCAAGGAAAAGAAGTGCTAAACATAGCAGTAGAAGATGTTAAAAAAGCAGGTCTTACTTGTGAAACTGTTCTATTAGAAGGTGATGCAGCTAGAGAATTAACAAAATATGCTGAAAACGAACGTTTCGATATGATAATGATCGGGAGCCGTGGTCTAGGAACATTTAAAGAACTGATGCTAGGCAGCGTCAGTCATAAAGTTTCACAGATTTCTACTATTCCAGTATTAATAGTTAAATAAGATATGAAAAGAAGTTCACACTAGTTTGTGAGCTTCTTTTCTTTTCAGTCGGCTCGTATACCCTTTAATCTTGTAAGATACATTAGTGATGATATAGTCTGTTTTTTTACTTTTCTGGATTCTACTTATAGTAGAATTCAATTATTTTAAGAAAATTTTATGAATAATAAATTTTCAATATTAAATATTGTTGAAAATTGTGATAATATTAGTATAATTCTTATAATAAGAGTTTAAGTAGAGTTAGAAGACAGTTTTATAGCTTTGGATATAATATTTTAATTGTGTAACGATTAATTTATGTACTCTTTTATGAAGGTTCATATGGTCGATGCCCTTTTGAATACTCTCTAAACAAAGAATAGTAAATAGAAGAAATTTAACTTTAGTACACGGAGGAACAAACAATGTCAAATCCAACAATTGAAATTCAGCTAAGTGAACAGAAGAAAACAAAACCACAACCGGAAGAGTTGGTGTTTGGTAAATTTTTTAGTGATCATATGTTTATGATGGATTATACAGAAGGTACAGGATGGCATGATCCAAAAATTGTACCCTATCAACCAATTTCGATGGATCCTTCAGCAATGATTTTACATTACGGACAGTCTGTATTTGAAGGTTTAAAGGCCTACTTATCAAATGATAATGAAGTATTACTATTCAGACCAGAAAAAAACTTCGAAAGATTAAATCGTTCGAATGAGCGTTTATGCATTCCAGAGGTAGATGAAGAATTTGTACTTGAGGGACTTAAAGAACTTTTGAAAGTTGATAAAGAGTGGATTCCAACTGCGGAAGGAACTTCTTTATATATACGTCCTTTTATTTTTTCAACTGAACATAATTTAGGCGTTGCTCCTTCAAAGAACTATAAGTTTATGATTATTTTGTCACCAGTAGGTGCTTATTATAAAGAAGGAATTAACCCTGTTAAGATAGCTGTTGAGCATGAATATGTTCGTGCTATTCGTGGTGGAACAGGCAATGCGAAAACTGGCGGAAACTATGCTGGTAGTTTAAAAGCACAAGTAAACTCAGCTCAGCAAGGCTACTCTCAAGTTTTATGGTTAGATGGGAAAGAGAAAAAGTATATTGAAGAAGTAGGAAGCATGAACGTATTTTTCAAAATTAAGGGTGAAGTTGTTACTCCTGCTATTAATGGTAGTATTTTAGAGGGGATTACAAGAGATTCAATCCTTCAGCTGTTAAAACATTGGAACATTCCTGTTTCGGAACGTAGAATTTCATTTGATGAAGTGTACGAGGCGTATCGAAATGGTGAATTAGAAGAGGCATTTGGTACTGGTACAGCTGCTGTTATTTCTCCAATTGGTGAATTTGCTTATAATGGTGAGAAGCTAATCATTAATGACGGAGTAACAGGTGATTTATCAAAGAAATTATATGATACATTAACTGGTATTCAAAAGGGACTAATTGAAGATCCATTTGGCTGGCGTGTAACATTATAATCTGCAAATAATAATACTAAGTCCAAATTTGAGGCCACTGATTAGAACGGAAATCACCGTTTTTCAGTGGCCTTCTTACTAGATTCAATATTATCATGTGCTTTATCAAATATATTTTACTTAAACTAGTAAAAAAATAGTAACTTTCACACATATAGTTGTCCGACTCTGAATATATTTTGAAGGTAGATTTAGTTTTACATATACAGCTCAGCAAAAAAAAAGCAGGATATACACTTTTAAAAATCTAGTAAACTATAGGGGGATTTAATTATGAGAGAAGTTGTTATTGTAAGTGCGGCGCGTACACCGGTTGGTGCATTTGGAGGGTCACTATCATCGCTATCAGCAGTAGATTTAGGAGTAGTAGCAGCGAAGGAAGCAATTAAGCGTGCTTCTATTCCAGCTGATATTATTGATGAAGTATTAGTAGGGAATATTCTATCAGCTGGTTTAGGACAAAATATAGCAAGACAAGTATCAATTCATTCTGGTTTACCAGAAACAACACCTGCTACAACGATAAACAAGCTATGTGGATCAGGGTTACGTACTGTAAGCATGGGAGCTCAGTTTATTGCGTTAGGTGATGCAGATGTAATTTTAGCAGGTGGGACAGAAAGCATGAGTAATGCTCCGTATATATTACCTAATGCTCGTACAGGGTACCGTATGGGACATGGGGATATTGTAGATACAATGATTCATGACGGTTTAACAGATGCTTTCAACAATATTCATATGGGAGTCACTGCAGAGAATATTGCTGAGCAATGGGAGCTGACAAGAGAAGAACAGGATGCTTTTGCACTCGAAAGTCAGCACCGAGCTGAGAGAGCACAAAAAGAAGGGCGTTTCCGTGATGAAATTGCTTCAGTTGAGATACCTCAGCGAAGAGGAGAGCCAATTGTAGTAGATACGGATGAACATCCTAAGCATGGACTTACAATTGATAAACTTGCAAAGCTACGTCCTGCATTTAAGAAGGATGGCACTGTAACCGCTGGAAACGCGTCTGGAATTAATGACGGTGCTGCGATGGTTGTCTTAATGGCAAAAGAAAAAGCTGAAGAGTTAGGCTTAACTCCGCTAGCAACAATTAAGTCTTACGCAAATGCAGCTTTAGATCCTAAAATTATGGGTTATGGACCAGTACCAGCTACGAAAAAAGCATTAGAGAAAGCAGGCATGAACGTTGCTGACCTTGATTTAATTGAAGCAAATGAAGCCTTTGCTGCACAATCACTAGCAGTTGTAAAAGACTTAGAGTTAAACCCTGATAAGGTGAATGTAAATGGAGGGGCAATTGCTTTAGGCCATCCAGTAGGAGCTTCTGGAACAAGAATCCTAACAACGTTATTGTATGAAATGGAAAAACGTAATGCGAAAACAGGTCTAGCAACATTATGCATTGGCGGCGGACAAGGTACGTCACTAATTGTTGAACGTGGATAAGGCGTAACAACTAAATTTTAAAAAAGCGCAAACACTAAGCTTATTACCATAGGCCATTAAAAGACGGAAAATTCCCGTTTTTTAATGGCCTATATTTATTTTTTATAAAATTTTTATAATGGTGTTTAGGACAATCTTTGTATTGGGAATAACGATACTACTTCTTCTTACTATTTACCAAATGAGGTATGGTAAAATGAATCTAACTTAAATAAATCGGACTTACACACATTCATACCGAATAGGATATATTTGTAATGTAGTATTGAATGGCAATTCATTTGATGTGTGGTGGGTAGCTCCTTCTTGTTGTTCAGTTTGGAATGATATTTTGTGAATTTATTGGTTATATGCAGATGGAAGTATGTTGAGTGACCGCTTAGCGTTTTCAAAAACAAAAGACCGCTTTGCGGTTTTTGATCTCAGGAGGGGATTAACGATGAGATTACAAGATAAAGTTGCAATAATTACTGGTGGCGGACGTGGAATCGGTGAGGCAACAGCAAAGAAATTTTCACAAGAAGGAGCTAGGGTTGCTGTAGCTGATTTAAATGATGAAGATATCAAACGTACGGTGGACGAGATAAATGAATCAGGAGGTAACGCGATTGGATTTAATGTGAATGTAACAAAGCGTGAACAGGTAAAAAGCTTACTCGATAACGTTTCTGAAAAGTTTGGGAAAATTGACATTGTTGTCAATAATGCAGGTATAACAGCAGACGCCCAGTTACTCAAGATGACAGACGAGCAATGGGACCGAGTCATTGATGTTAATTTAAAAGGAGTTTTCATTGTTGGTCAAGAAGCTGCTACTTACATGAAGGAACAAAATGGAGGGGTCATTCTTAATGCATCTAGTGTCGTTGGACAATATGGAAACTTTGGTCAAACAAACTATTCAGCGACGAAATTCGGTGTAATCGGTATGACAAAAACATGGGCGAAGGAATTAGGACGCTTTGGTATTCGCGTTAATGCAGTCGCGCCAGGCTTTGTATTGACACCTATGACAGAGAAAATGCCAGAAAAGATTCTTTCTATGATGAAAGATCAATCACCACTGAAGGACCTAGCATCTTCAGAGGATATTGCAAATGGCTATGCTTTCTTAGCATCTGATGAAGCACGATTTATAACAGGTACTGTTTTAAATATTGACGGCGGTGTCGTTATTTAACGCTAAGTGTGTGCTCAGTCTTATTAATATCGTGAAAGTAGTAAAGCCCACTATCCAGATTAGTGGGCTACTTATGGTGTATCTTTATTAATTTCATCAGACGATTCAATTAATATCATTAAAGCTCCTCCATGAGCTTTTGCACGAATAAGGATGGGCTGATTATACGTATTCTTAAACATAAAGTCAGAACCGTACCAACTAACATTGGCATCACGTCCAGGGGGCACATAGGGTACAGGTTTACTGTGTGAATGACGTTGAACTATTTGTAGCCCTGCCTTATCGGCAGCATTATATAGCGTCGAGGATACTTGACAAATCCCACCACCAAAATCTTGATAAATCTTCCCTTTAATAATGATCGGAGCTGGGAGATACCCCTTTTCTTTCGTTCGTTTACCAACGACTTCGTTAAAAGAAAACACTTCGCCAGGAAACACAACGTGATTGTTAATCGCCTCTGTTGCGAGCGAAATATTTTGTGCTCGAGCTTTTTTTCTTGAATTAAAATATGTAGTAAATTGGCCAATTCGCTTTACTCGTATTCTTGAAAGTAATTCACTATCTACACGGGGATAATTTCCAACGATTGGCACGTCAATAGTAGCAGGACCCTTTTTAAAAAAACTACGATAAAACTGTTCTCGAAACCTTTTTTCGTCAAGTTTATGTCCGGCTTCTTCTGCAACAATGCCACCATTTTCATTAATGGTAGCGTTAATTGGCTCTTTATATATTTGTTCATTTATTTGACTCATCAGTTGTTCTAAATTTTCATGTTCAGGTAGCTCTTTTCCTAGAACGGATTCAAAATTAGATCGATCTATCTCCATTAATTTCTCACCGTCAAAAACGATAGAAATGCCTATAGATTGGGAAAAAATTTGTGTGAAAAGCAAAAGGATACTAACGATTTTCATGGTGGTAATCCCCCTTTCTAAGAGTCGACTGAAATAGTGTGGTTTTCACTTTTTCAATCCACTTAAAGTAATGCGTGCAACGTGCGAAGCCAATACCGCTTCTTGAATCATCTAATTCGTACTTTTTCAGTGTCTTGCTTTCTATTAGTATGACTTGAAGTAAGCTTTTTCATGTGAATAAGGGAAATTCGATATGAAATTAGCTGGAAATCTTGTAATTAAGTTGTAGCAAGGGTAGGTATTATTTAGAAGAAAGTTCAATTTCATGCAGGAATTTCACATTTCATTTAGAAAATGTATAGGGAAATACTAATTGAGTACAAAATGACAGTAAGATATAAATTCAGGATAATTGGAGGAACTTACATGGCAATTGAAAATCCAACACGAGAAGAAATTGGTGAAATTTTAAAGAAAAGCAAACGTATTGCAGTCGTTGGCTTATCAGCGAATCCAGAGCGGACCTCTTATATGGTATCAGAAGCGATGCAAAATGCTGGCTATGATATTATCCCAGTAAATCCAACAGCGGATGAAATTCTTGGGGTTAAGTCAGTTAAATCATTAAATGATATTGAAGGTCACGTAGACATTGTGAATGTTTTCAGACGAAGTGAGCACTTAAATGATGTGGCAAAAGAAGTTGTCGCAATGAAAAATAAACCAGATGTATATTGGGCTCAGTTAGGACTTGAAAACGAAGAAGCGTATGATTTGCTACAGGAACATGGGGTAACGTCAATTATGGATCGTTGTATAAAAGTGGAGCAAGCACTTACAAAATAACGGTTAGAAAAGTCCCTTACATCATCCAAATGTTAGGGACTTTTCAGTTCTTAAGACACAAAAAACTAGAATAATGGTTGCTAAACCAAAATATAAAGATACAATGAATAAAAGAATGTACGTATGATATTTGGTGAGTTACTTTCTGCTATAGCACAAAACGATACAGAAACATATGTTCTTTTGTGCTATAGTAGAATGAACTGTACGTGTGAAAGGGGTCTCCCAACTTGGCAACGAAAAAAAGAGAATTTGAATACAACGATGATGCAATCCAAGTACTTGAGGGGCTTGAGGCTGTTAGAAAACGACCAGGGATGTATATTGGTAGTACCGATAGTCGCGGGCTGCATCACTTAGTATATGAAATTGTAGATAATGCCGTTGATGAAGCGTTAGGTGGATACGGTAATGATATTAATGTGACAATTCATAAGGATAATAGCATTAGTGTAACGGATGAAGGTAGAGGTATGCCAACAGGGATGCATAAGATGGGTAAGCCAACTCCTGAGGTCATCCTAACGATCCTTCATGCAGGAGGGAAGTTTGGACAAGGCGGTTATGCGACAAGTGGTGGTTTACATGGTGTAGGTGCCTCTGTTGTTAATGCCTTATCAGAATGGCTTGTCGTTGAAATTAAACGTGATGGTCATGTATATAAACAGCGTTTTGAAAATGGTGGAAAACCTGTTACTACTCTTGAAAAAGTAGGAACAACAAAGAAAACAGGAACGAAAATCCATTTCAAACCTGACAGAACCATTTTTAGCACAACAACGTATAATTTTGAAACATTAACTGAACGCCTAAGAGAAGCAGCATTCTTATTAAAAGGCTTGAAAATCGAGTTAATCGACCTACGTAAGAACAAAGAAAATACTGAACTATTCTGCTATGAAACAGGAATTAAAGCTTTTGTTGAGTATTTGAATGAAGACAAAGAAACGCTACATCCTGTTGTATTTTTTGGTGGAGAGCAAAATAATTTTAGTGTGGAATTTGCTTTTCAATTTAATGATGGATACACAGAAAACTTCCTCTCCTTTGTAAATAACGTACGAACTAAGGACGGCGGTACTCATGAAGCTGGGTCAAAGAGTGCAATGACTCGGGCAGTTAATGAATACGCAAGAAAAGTGAAAATGCTAAAAGAAAAAGATAAAAATCTTGACGGTTCAGATATACGAGAAGGGTTTACAGCAATTGTTTCGATCAGAGTTCCTGAGGCAAAGCTTCAATTCGAAGGTCAAACAAAAGGTAAGCTAGGTACTCCAGAAGCTCGTTCAGCTGTAGATGCGGTTGTTTCAGAGCAACTTTCCTACTTCTTTGAAGAAAATCCAGATATAAGCACGATGCTCATTAAAAAAGCCATCAAAGCAGCTCAAGCAAGAGAGGCAGCACGTAAAGCAAGAGAAGACGCTAGAAGCGGAAAAAGAAATAAGCGAAAAGACGTTCTTCTTAGTGGAAAGCTGACACCAGCTCAATCAAAGAATCCGAAGCGCAATGAATTGTATTTAGTCGAGGGTGATTCTGCCGGTGGTTCAGCTAAACAAGGAAGAGATCGTAAATTCCAAGCTGTTCTTCCATTACGTGGTAAAGTAATTAACACGGAAAAAGCAAAAATCGATGATATCATGAAAAACGAAGAAATTCGTACGATCATCCATACAATTGGTGCTGGGGTAGGGTCAGATTTTACAATAGATGATATTAATTACGATAAAGTCGTGATTATGACCGATGCCGATACAGATGGAGCTCATATTCAAGTACTATTACTAACATTTTTCTATCGTTATATGAAGCCTCTTGTGGAAGCAGGAAAAGTATATATTGCCCTTCCACCACTATATAAAGTTAGTAAAGGCTCAGGTAAAAAGGAAGTAGTAGAATACGCATGGGATGAAGATGGAATGAAAGAGGCCATAAAGAAGGTTGGAAAAGGCTATACAATCCAACGTTATAAAGGTCTTGGTGAGATGAATGCAACTCAACTTTGGGAAACAACAATGGACCCAGAAACAAGAACACTCATTCGAGTGAAGATTGATGATGTAGCTAGAGCGGAGAAGCGAGTATCTACATTAATGGGTGACAAAGTAGAGCCTCGCCGTAAATGGATTGAGAGCCATGTAGCATTCGGATTAGAAGAAGAAACGAATATACTAGAGAACGAAAATCTAACGGTAATTGAGGAGGAGTAAGCTTGTCACAAACAGAGCGCTACTTAGATCTTCCTTTAGAAGACGTAATTGGTGACCGTTTTGGTCGATACAGTAAATATATAATTCAAGAACGAGCTTTACCTGACGTAAGAGATGGCTTAAAGCCGGTACAGCGTCGTATTTTATATGCGATGTACAAAGATGGAAACGTTTCCGATAAACCTTTCCGTAAGTCAGCAAAAACAGTCGGTAATGTAATTGGTAATTACCATCCACATGGTGACTCATCGGTATATGAAGCAATGGTACGGATGAGCCAGGATTGGAAGGTTCGAAACGTACTAATTGAAATGCATGGGAACAATGGTTCAATTGATGGAGATCCACCTGCAGCGATGCGTTATACTGAGGCGCGTCTTTCATCAATTGCTTCTCAATTATTACGTGATATTGATAAAGAAACAGTTGATTTTATTCCGAACTTTGATGATTCTATTGAAGAGCCAGTCGTGTTGCCTTCGATGTTTCCGAATCTACTTGTAAATGGTTCAACAGGGATATCTGCTGGGTATGCTACTGATATCCCGCCGCATCATCTAGGAGAGGTTATCGACGGTGCTATCTTACAAATGGAGAAGCCTGATTGTACCCTTAACGAATTGATGGATCATGTAAAAGGACCTGACTTTCCAACAGGTGGGATTGTGCAGGGGCTCGATGGTATCAAACAAGCCTACCAAACTGGTAAAGGAAAAGTAGTCGTACGTGCTAAAACAGAGATAGAGGAAATTAAGGGTGGTAAGAAACAAATTGTTATCACTGAAATTCCATATGAAATTGTAAAAGCGAACCTTGTAAAGAAGATGGATGAAATACGCTTTGATAAAAAGGTAGAAGGTATTGCTGAAGTACGTGACGATACAGACAGAACAGGTCTACGAATTGTTGTTGAGCTGAAAAAAGAAGCTGACGGAGAAGCAATTTTAAATTATTTATTTAAAAATACCGACCTACAAGTTACATATAACTTTAATATGGTCGCAATTTGTAACAAAACACCTCAATTACTTGGCTTAAAGAAGATGCTAAGTGCTTATGTCGACCATCAGAAAGAAGTTGTGACGAAGCGCTCTCAATATGAGTTAAATAAAGCGTTAGAGCGTGAGCATATTGTAGAAGGTCTTATTAAAGCAATCTCCATTCTTGATGAGGTGATTGCAACAATTCGAGCTTCAAAAGACAAACGAGATGCAAAAAACAACTTAATCTCACAGTTTGAGTTTACAGAGGCTCAAGCAGAGGCAATTGTTACATTGCAATTATATCGTTTAACAAATACTGATATTACAACACTCCAAGATGAAGCTGACGAGCTAGCAAAAGAAATTAGCAAGCTTCGTGAGATTCTAGGTAGTGAGAAGAAGCTTATTCAAGTCATTAAAAGAGACTTGTTAACAATAAAGAAAACCTTTGCTGATTCACGCCGTACTGTTATTAAAGAAGAAATTGAGGAACTTAAGATTAATCTTGAAGTACTTGTTCCTTCTGAAGATGTTATTGTAACAGTAACAAAGGAAGGCTATGTGAAGCGTACGAGTCTACGTTCCTTTGCAGCTTCAAATGGAGAAAAGCCAGGTATGAAGGAAACTGATTATCTACTATCTCAATTTGAAATGAATACAACTGATACTTTACTAGTATTCACTAATAAAGGGAATTACTTGCATATTCCTGTCCATCAATTACCTGATATTCGTTGGAAAGATAATGGTCAGCATGTGGCCAACATTGTTCAAATTGACCGTGAAGACGATATCATTAAGGCAATGCCTATTAAGGAATTTAATGAAAAAGAGTACCTCTTATTCATTACTAAATACGGTATGGTGAAGAAATCTCAGCTTTCCCTATATAAAGCACAACGTTTTACAAAAGCACTAGTTGCGGTGAAATTAAAGGAAGCTGATGAAGTTATTAATGTCATTCGAACAGATGGCGGCAAAGAAGTATTTCTTGCAACTCACCAGGGCTATGGATTAAGGTTTAGTGAAGAAGAAATTAATATCGTAGGTCAACGTGCAGCTGGGGTAAAAGGAATAAATTTAAAAGAAGAAGATTATGTAGTAAATGGTGATGTCTTTACATTGAATGAAAAGGTTCATTTCCTCGTAATTACACAACGTGGAGGATTAAAAAAGGTGCCGATTTCTGAGTTTGAAAAGTCATCTCGTGCCAAACGTGGCTTAGTATTGCTAAGAGAACTGAAATCAAATCCACATCGAATCATCTATTTCGAAAAAGTAGTAGAAAATATTCAATACATCCTCCAAACAGAGAAGGGTACTGTCGTGTTAATAGAGCCTCCTACTCTTAGAAATAGCGACCGCTATAGTAACGGCTCCTTTGTTGTAGATATTGATAAAGACGGAGCAATTGTCGCGTTAAATAAAGAAGAAAAAAATACTGAATAAATAAATACCGCTTTGCGGTATTTATTTATAAGCAATGTGCGGAGCCACTACATGTTTTAAAGTATAGCGACAAGCGCTTTTGTTGTCGCTATACGAGTAGTGCGCGGAGGCATTGCCCTTCTTTGAGTCTACTACTTATACTTATCTTAAAAAAGGTGTCTCATAAGGTCAACAATACCTTAAGGGACACCCTTTTACTTTGAAACAGAATTTTTTAGGCAGCATGACGTTTTTCTTTCTCCTGAACAAATTTCTTCTCTAATTTTACAACATAAGGCATGAAGAAATTAATTACAGCCCCACTGAAAAAGGTAATAAGGATCGTTCCAATTCCGATAGGCCCATTAAACAGAAAAGCTAAAATAACAAAGCCAATATTCATAATTCCTCGTGAATAAAAGAGATTTAGTTTTGTCAAATCACGTATGATAAGCATAAGTCGATCCATAGGTATCGGTGCAAAATTAGCTTGTAGATAGGCAGCTATTCCAAATCCACTAATGACAATACCTACTAATAAAATAATAAATTGACCTATTAGAGTCGTAGGTTCAACCCAACCAGATAAGGTAAATAACCAAAAATCAATCCCTATTCCAGTAATAATCGCGGTTACTAGCGCTAAAAACTCCGGTCTATTTCGAAGCAAAGCAGCATTGAAAAAGATAAGAATAAGAGCAAGAATGACTTCCCAGCTCCCAACAGTTAAACCAATCGTACGATATAATCCAACTAGTAGGGCATCAAATGGGGAAGTACCAAGCCTCGATTGAATCGTTAATGCAATTCCGAGTGCTAAAAGGAAAATCCCAAGCACATAAAATATAAATCTTCTAGGTGATATGTGCATGAAAACCCTCCAAATTAAAACTAATTAAGACACATACGAGTAGTATAAACGAAAATATTGGAAGTGTGAATGGGTAAATGAAGTGAAGTGATTATAAGCTATAATAATATTATGTTAACTAGAATTTAGTTAATGATAGAAGAGTGGAAAGTGTTTGTAGAATTATGAATTATGGGTTATGAGTTATGAATTGCTAATTGATAATTGTTAGTTGTTAATTAACTTTGAATCTTAGTTAGTTGGGGTTAGGTGTGAATTAAAAAGTAAAATGATATTAAGTTTAATAATTCATTTAGTAATCTAAGAAAAATGGTTTTGTTTAAATCTCATTAAATTTTTATTCTGTCTCATTATCAAAAGTTTACTTATCAATTGAGACAGAATAAGGTGATAGTAAGTAGTTGTATATAAGGAGGTATGAAAGCTTCTTTATTGTAGCTTTCTTTTTTATGTTTATTACGTCAAAACTATATTTTACGTAATAATGTATAGCACATCAGTACAGCTAATTATTACTATAAAACAACAATAATTAGTACTACCTACACCCCTATCTTTCCCAGTACATATATATAATTAATAAAGGTGGTGTTTTCGTGAAAAAAGATAATATCATTCCCTTCCCTCAGCGAAAAGTAAAGCTATACGAAGATGAATATATAGAATTTCAGTCTCATATGGAAAAAATGAAGCAAGCTCGTACGTTAGCCGAAGTAAACTATTATTACTCCCTTGCAAAAAGCGTCATTGAAAAAGCAAAAAATCGAAATATATAATGGGTCATGTATTGGAAAGACAACAACTCCCTCCCCTTTCTCAAATTCCGCATAGCGGATTTTGTTAAAAGCAATGTGCGAAGCCACTACCAGTTTGAAAGTACAGTGGCAAGTGGTTTTCTTGTCACTGTACGAGTAATGCGCGAAGCCATTGCCCTTCTTTGAATAAGCTTTCACTTATCCACATTTAAGTATTTTAAAATTTCCTGGTAAACAACAAAAAAGTCACATCTAACTGTGACTTTTTCAACCCATATTTATTCCTCATCCTTAGGCATATCCATTTTATCAACGGCACTTTTTAAATCGTCGTTTCTAATATGAGTGTAAATCATCGTAGTTTGTATTGAAGAATGTCCTAATTGCCTCCTTAATTTCGGTACATCGTTAATTTCTGTATGATACCTAGTAGCAAATGAGTGTCTTAGCTTATGTACGGATAATGAAGGCTTACCAAATGCTGTCGCATACTTTTCTATCAGTTTTTCGATTGCTCGTGCTGATAGCCTCCTGGACGTCCCTTTAGGTCCCATTGGAGCGGATACAAACAGTGACTTGTTGGTTTTCTCTACCTTGTATCTATTGGCTCGTATAGATAAGTATTCTTGAAGATCATCCATTGCTAGACTACTAAAGTACACATATTGTTCTTTGTTTCCCTTACGAACAACACGAGCTGAAGACTTGGTAAAGTCGATATCATCTATATCTAGGTTTACAACCTCTGATAAGCGAAGGCCAGAACCTAATATTAAGGAGACTATCGCTGTGTCACGTTCTCGGTTAAAAATATGAAAGTTTAAGAGCTTTTTGTTATCTTTATTCAACTGACCGTAATCATTTGCTATAAATAATCGGAAGCTTTCATATTCATCACCTAATAAAATCTTCCCTTCCATCTTATTAGCAATTGTTTCCATACTATCCTTTAATTCATTAAATTCTACCTTAGCCATTACATTTCGCTGTAGATAGGGTTGTAAGTCATTTGTTTCAGCAATGTTTTGAAGATAGTTAAAGAGAGATTTAAGTGCTGATAGCTTACGATTGACCGTTATTTCTTTGTTATTTAGTTGGTACTGAAGGAAGTTTAAGAAGCCCTCCACTTGCTTTATAGTGAGTGATTCAAGTAATTCAAGGGGTATATTTTTTATTTCATCAGTATGTAAGCTTTCTGTTAAAAGCCAATTGAAAAAGATTTTGTAATCATGAGCATAGTTAAGTAAAGATGCTGCAGAAAGCTTTCTCTTCTTATGATCGATGTATTCTTCTACATACCAAGGCAATTCTTTAAGTAAGCTTTGTAGTTTTATATAGTATTTCTGTTGGGCTTCGTTAGCCATTGGATAATTCACCTCAATATTTCTGTTAACTATCTCTTAGTTTAGTATATGATAAATTTAAATACCATGCTATTTCTTGATAGCCAGCTACTATTTATATTTTGCTATAAGGTGTGTAGAGCATTTTATTTTCATGAACACTTAGCCCAATTGTTACATACCTTATCTATATAAACTTGGATTAAGGATGGTTTTTATGCCTGCAATTGTAGGAGCAATTAAACTAATAAGTGTAGGAAATAGTGGAGTTTTTAATATTGGAGATGTATATAACATCTCACCGGTGAGTACGGCGAAAACATTTGCCGGTGCAGGCTCTTTTAATACGGGAGATGGATTAAGAGTTAATAATCAGTATAGTTCAACTAATACGTATGACCGTGATCTTACTGATTCAAATATTAGCTCATTTTTATAAAGCGAGGTCATAAATATGAATTATTATATTAACCAAAGTATTGTAATTAACAACTTAAGAGTAGATGGAATTACTAACTCTTCAGTGCTCCAAATCGGGAGCGCTGGAGTTATAAAAGCATTATCAAACCTTTATAATACAGGAGGATTCACAGAGCCCGCTCCTGAAGCTGAAGTACCAGTACCACCAATAACTCAAGCTAGTCTTGTGCCACTTGCACCTCCTACACCTTGAAGGACTATTAATTTGTTAAGAGGGAGGAAGATTCATGTATTATCCTAATCAGCATAATCATTATAGTCACATAGAAAATAACCAAAACATATATGATTATTTTCATTCTCAAGAGGAAAAAATTTCAAGGTTAGAGAATGTGATTCATCAACTTCAAAATGAAATTAATATGATTAAATCTCACCCCCCCTCTGTTAACTATAAATTTGATCAATTAAAAGTTGAAAGATTGGAAGGAACTTTAAATATAGGACTTTCACCAAATCACGCTGGTGGGGAAAACTCAATAGAGGATTTCAATGTCAATCAAGATAATCAAGTACTCCCTTCTGTTAACAATCCTAATCCATACCCAAAAATTAAACATGAAATTAATGAGTATTTAAATGGCGAGTGTTACCAGATATTAGAGTCGATTGAACAGAAATACAATTACCAATTGGACCTTCCCTATCGGCAATTTATAATTAGTGATGTTAAGAATCAAATTGATAACCGTATAACTCACTATTTAAATCAAATACCAACAGAAAATATGAATGAACAACAATTATTGGACGTTGAACAAAGAACAACCAGTAAATTAAAAGAAGATATTAATAAAACATTTGAAGAGTTTATAAGACATTTACCAAGAGAGGGGTATTAGTTAATGAATTTTAATGTAGTTAATCGAGAGCTATCTGTTGGAGATATCCGTATTATGGCTGTGGCTACTTCTTCGGTGTTTTTAGTTGGGGATACTGATACGATTAATTTATCGTCAATTTTTGATACACCTCCAGAATCTTTAATAATCGGGCCGTTCGTTCCCCTAGCACCAGAATAAGGAGACTATTATTATGAGCAAACGAGTTTCAATGGTTAACAACATCAAAGTTACAAATGTTTCAAGTAGCTCGGTATTTCAAGTTGGTGACAGTAACAAGGTATCCCCTCGCTCCCGAGCGTTAGCTGTTCAACGCCAAGTGGAGCTCTTTTTTTCAGACGAAGGAAACTTTGAAATGTTTCCTCTTTTTACAAGACCAATTCCGAAGATGAGTTTTTTTGAACCAATTTCTATAAATAGATACAATGATTCACGCTTTATAAACGTAAAGAATATCAATATTATTAGTGCAGCCTCTTCAGGTGTGTTGCATATTGGTTCTACTAATGATATTCATGCAGAGGCAAGAATAAAGCATATAAGACAATTACAATCAACTGAATAACAAAACGAATCTATGAGGTGATTTAGCAGCTTCTTAGAATGTATTATAATAAATACGAAAAGGGTGTTTATATGCCTTCAATAGTTGGTGGACCATTTAAAATTAATGAAAATAGTGGAGTTATTAACTTTGGTTCCTCCATAAATATCTCTCCCAAAAGTACTGCAAAAGCGTTTTCTGGCTCTGGTGCTGGGAACACAGGAGACTTTATTGTTACAAATAATGGAGTAAATGCTAATAATACATTTGATCCTGATGTTGTTGATCAAAGTCAGGGTGCAAATGTTTAATGGTTTCATAAGTGAATAACCAGCTAATACTCACCAAAAAAAGCGCTTCTATTGAAGTGCTTTTTTTGGTCCAGAAAAATTATTAAGTACTATACTTGATTTTTATCATAATGTTCAAAATATGGATTTGAACATTATCAAATAATTCAAGTAATCTTTATAAATAATTTTGGAAGGTATTACTTTCCCTCTTTGTATTCCCTCTTTAAAATAGAAAATACGAATACATCATCATATGTTCCATTTAGAAGTTGATGATCTCGAAGGATGCCTTCTTGTTGAAAGCCATGTCTATTTAATAGTTTTAAAACATTTTTGTTTTTTGCATTTGTATAACCATAGATTTTATTTAAATACATTTTAGTAAACCCGTAATCAAGTAAAAACTTCAGTGTCTCTGACCCATAACCTTTACTCCAATAATTACTTGAGATATTGCCACCTATTTCTGCATGGTGAGATAATCTATCCCAATTTTTAAATCCACAAGACCCAATTACTTTTTTTGATTCCATTAATTCAACCAACCAAATAATTGAGTCATGCCTTTGATTCATTTGCTTAAAAACTCTTATCAATTCTTCTGCTTCAATCAAATTCTTAAAAGGTTCACTGCGGTCTAAACTTAGAACGCCAGGATCTGAATAGAGACAAAAAATATCGGATGTATCCTCTATTTTCGGCTCCCTAAAAAGCAACTCTTTCGTTTTAATAGGTTGTATGGAAAACTGTTTCTCGTTCATCCTTTGACACATCCTTATTGATCTGTACACAAAAGACAATGGCTTCACTCTTTATGGACTAAAGTGACTCATTGATTTCTTTAGCTGTCCGTGCCATTGTTGGCATATTAATTTTAGACTTCAGTCAAGTCATTATTATTAATTATAAAATACTTCAATGTGGATAAATAATAGCATATTCGAAGAAGGGCAATGACTTCGCGCACTACTCGTTCAGTGACAAGAAAATCACTTGTCACTGAACTTTCAAAAAAACATGTAGTGGCTTCCCACATTACTTTTAACAAATTCCGCTATCCGGATTTTGTTCTTTAATAATAATATGGTCCATGGTGGTGGTGATGAAAGGGTCTTCTGCGAAAACGAAAAGCTGCAATTGATACTAATGCAACGGCAGTTAATGCAGCAGCAGCAAAGAAATACATCCCATGTCCGTGATCAGTTGACGTAGGTCCTATCGGACGAAGATAAACAAATTCAGGATCTACTCTCTCAATTGTACCTACATACATTTTTCCATGATGGTCCCTAATCTCAACTTCTGCACCTACACTTTCTTTACACAAGTTATAATAATGTTGACAAGACATTCTTGTTACCTCCCTCTAATAAGAATTAAAAAGGCTAGCCCTCTTAACTACTAACTTATGTAAAGAACAATAATTTGGTATAGGGATTTTCCCTAGCTCTCTAAAATTTGTATTATTAATAGGTTCTATTTCTTCTTTTCCATACATAACATAGCTTTGGTTGAAAAATTTAAATAAAGTCATACTCTTTCTATAAAGGAATGTAATGATTTACAAATAGAGAAGTTTCATTAAAGGGAGGGTCTAGATTGAAACAACAAGTAAAATCATCGATTGACTACCTTTCAAACAATTTAAGAACGATGCAATCAAATGATGGTTCTTGGCGTTTCTGCTTTGAAGGTGGGCCAGTAACCGATGCATATATGATTATTTTGTTACGCTCTTTAGAGTACAATGACGAATGGCTTATTCAAAAGCTAGTAGAAAGATTGCTTAAAACTCAAGATAAGAACGGAACTTGGAAGATATTTCACGATGAGAAAGAAGGAAATCTTTCAGCGGCTGTAGAAGCATATTATGGACTACTATTTTCAGGTTATGTTGATAAATCATCAAGCACCATGCAACAAGCAAAGAGATTTATTAACGAACAAGGTGGTCTTACAAATACAAATAGCCTCACGAAAACAATGCTTGCTCTAACAGGACAAATACCATGGCCAAAACATTTACAACTCCCGATTGAATCTATACTTCTCCCTCCTTCTGCACCAATTAATTTTTATGAATTTGTGGGTTACACTCGTGTTCATATTGCTCCTATACTTATCACCTCTAATTTAAATTACCAATATAAAACGATACGAACTCCTGATTTATCAGACTTAATTAACGACCGTTTTCCAAACGATATAGAATTTAATTCAGAAAATACCAGGTTTATCTTAAGCACAATAAAGAAAGAAATAAATAAGTTACTAGAATTGCCTCAAAATATAAGGAAACTAGCGATAACAAAGGCTGAGCAATATATGTTAGAACGTATCGAACCAGATGGGACACTTTACAGTTATTTCGGAGCAACTTTCAATATGATTTTTGCCTTACTAGCACTTGGCTACCCTAAAGACCATTATTTAATTAAAGGTGCAATAACCGGATTAAATAATCTACTATGTCTTTCTAATAAAACATATTTAATTGAGTATAGTACATCGACTGTTTGGGATACTTCATTAACTAGTTTCGCACTTCAAAATGCTGGAGTAGATGAGTCGGACGACATGATTCAGCTAGCATCGGAATACCTACTTTCTCGGCAACAAATCAAGTTTGGAGATTGGGCTTTAAATAATCAAAACACCCTACCTGGTGGATGGGGATTTTCTGATATTAATACCATTCAACCGGATGTGGATGATACGGCTGCTTCGTTACGAGCACTAAAAAAAACAATCCTACATCAACCACAATTTAAAGAAAGCTGGTCCCTTGGGCTAAACTGGGTATTATCCATGCAAAATAATGACGGAGGTTGGGCAGCTTTTGAAAAAAATATAGACAACAAACTAATTTCACTTCTACCTTTCGACGCTGCTAGTAGAACCTTAATCGATCCTTCTACTATTGACTTAACAGGACGAACGCTTGAATTTCTCGGAGACGATGCTAATTTACGCTTACCTCATCCTCAAGTTGAAAAAGCGTCTCAGTGGTTACTTGCAAATCAAGAAAAAGATGGCTCTTGGTACGGACGTTGGGGAATTTGTTACATTTATGGCACCTGGTCAGCGATAAAAGGTTTGATAGCGTGTGGAACTAGGTCCACCCACCCATCTATAATAAAAGGGGTTGAATGGTTACTCTCTATACAAAACGATGATGGAGGTTGGGGGGAATCCTGCTATAGTGATTTGGAAAAAAAGTATATACCACTTAATGCGAGTACTCCTTCACAAACAGCATGGGCATTAGATGCATTAATTACAGCTCACGACCAACCAATAGAAGCTATCGATAAAGGAATATCTAATTTGATAACGTCAATTGATAAAGATAAATGGACTAAAGAATACCCAACAGGGGGGGCATTCCAGGGTATTTTTATATTCGTTATCATAGTTATAACTACATTTGGCCTTTGCTCACTTTAAGTAACTACAAGAAGAAATACCTATAGTTTGTACACACTAATCTTATACTCTTTCTTATACGTTTATATTTATTAAAAACGCGTTGGTACTGTCACGTTTGGGGTAATGCCTAATATAATGAAATGGCAAACTTCTTTCAATGTTTCAAATTAACAACGAAAGGATGATGAACATGACCGACAGAAAAAAATTTATTAAGAAATTAACGAAAAGAGTACAGAAGCAAAAAGAAAAAGAAATGCAACGGACATTAAAGAGGTTGGAAGAGTTTAAAGAATTAATTTATAAAAACTAGACATAGACATCGACTGCCTTTCAAATTTCGCCCAAGGTTGAACTACTCATTCTCCTTGGGCATATTTAACTAATTCAATTATTTTACTTATAAATCAAAACTTTTATCATTAAAGTTGTAAAATTGTCCAAGAGTCATGGTAAAGTTGTGGATTCCATATACTTCATAAAACAAATAGAATACGATGATATGGTATCTATTACATAGTGAACAATAATTAAGATTTAAACATTGCTAGGAAAGGTGGTTGGTATACTTGAGTAGAGATTTAACCTTACAACAAATTGCAGAAGGTCTTCCAAAGTCAGTATTAAATGCATCTGAAAAAGATTTAGAAGGGTTTCAAAAGATTATTGAAGCAACCCTTGAGATAAGAGAAGCGCACAAAGACTTACAAAAAATGATTCAAAGCTATTCATCTTCAGGAATCCAACGCTCGTAAAACTTTATTTGTGGATTACGTGAACGGAACTATTTATTCTTACAGTATATATTAATATATATCAATATAGTTTTATATTCAGAAAATGAAAAATATCACGGGGTTATACAAATTTATAATTATATTAATATAATTATAAATCCAGTAAACACTTTTTAATCAAAAAAACATTCACCAACTATAGTGAATGTTTTTTTGATTAAAGTTTGTATGATTCGTTAGGAAATTTTCGCTTCTTCCTCATTCCCCTTCAATAACTCTTTTTTATTAGTAATTAGATGTAAATCGTTTTTCTTTATTAAATGATGTAAGTGCTCGATAGGCATGGCACCATGGCCTTTTCCTTTATCAAGTATGAATTGTACAGTGTGTCCAAAAATGCTGATAACTGTGAGCGTTTCAGCTGAATTAAAATGACTAGTTGTATCTGTAGAAATACGGTATGCAGTTCCTTTTGCAATTGACATAAGTATACTCCTTTTTGACTTCTTTTCTTTAGTATTCCTTATATCAATTTTATACATACATATATTTACCAACTAACTTTAAGAGAACTGATTACCACTAATCAATTTCTCATGATATCTGGAAGCCATGTTACGATTGTCGGGAATAAGATTACAAGAACTAACAATAGTACTTGCAACAAAATATACGGAACTGCAGCCGTATATATGTCTAACATTTTTGTTCCTTTTGGAGCAACACCTTTCATGACAAATAACCCAACACCAAAAGGTGGAGTGATGGTACCTATTTCAATCGTAATCAATAAAAGTACTGCAAACCACAACAGGTTAAAATCTAACGCTGCAACAATCGGGAAAAAGATCGGAATGACTAACATCATTATTGATAAAGACTCTAAAAAAGTACCTAATACAATAACGGTTAGAAGAAGGATTAGTAAGATTATTACTGGTGCAAACTCAAACCCTCCCACTAAATTTACTAAATTTCTAGTTGCTCCCGAGAATGATAATATTTGACTAAAAGCAGTAGATGCAGACACAACAATTAAAATCATTACAGTTATCTTCATTGTTCCAGATAGGGATTGAATGAGTACGTCCAATGTAAGTTTACGATAACATATAGCCAGAATCATACTAGCAATGACGCCCATCGCAGCAGCTTCTGTAGGAGTAGCAATTCCTAAAAACATAAACCCTATCACAAAAAATACAATTAGTCCTAAAGGTAAGATATATTTCATTGTTGCTGTTACCTTTTCAATAAAAGGAGTTTCTTGTATATCATAGGCTGGTGCTAAGTGAGGGTTCATTTTAGCCCAAACAATGATAAATATCGTGTATAATACTGCCATTAAAATGCCTGGAATGATAATAGCAATTAAGAAAGCACCAACTGATATTTGCCCCATAGAGGCAAGTAACACACCCAGTGCACTCGGTGGGATCATAACTGCAAGTACACCACTTCCTAGTATAGGTCCCATTGCCATTGATTTATGATATTTTTGCTTTTCCATCTCTGGAATCAATGTTGAACCTAACATAGCTGTACTCGCCATGGTTGAAGCCGTTAGTGTAGATAGGAGCGTACCACCACCTACCGCTAGCAAACTTAATCGTCCTGGAAGCTTTCCGAGCCATTTATCAACTGTTTCTATCATTCTAGGAGCTATACCCGCACGAAACATAATCTCTCCCATTAAGATAAAAAGTGGAATAGGGAGAAGTGAAAAATTGGTTAACGAGTTTTCAATACTCGTAATTAATAGTGTTAAACCTTTTTCTCCGCCCCATATAAAAAAAGAGGCTACAATATTTACCATTAAAAATGCAAAAGCAACTGGCACTCTTAAAAACATCAAACCTATCAAACTAATTAATATGACTAATAAAAGTTGCCACCACTCCACTTTATCCCTCCTCTATCTCTATTAATCTCTAAACTACTTAAGAGGTGAACCTAAAATGGTCAAATTACCTTTTAGTTCAACCTCTAAGTAGTCCATCAATGAAATAAGTCAGCTCAGCGAACTACCCTGTTTAAATAGATTTATGAGTTTCCCCTACACTTTTGTATATCGATAAGAAGTTTCCGAGTAAATTCTAACCCTAAGACGAAGGAACCTATTGGTATAATTAAATAGACATAGACTTGGGGGATACTTAAGACAGATATACTCGTTACACCACGTTTGTAGAGGTCAAGAGTGGTGACCGTCCCAAAGTAAACTAAAATACAGCTGATAAACAATCCTACTAGGGATACAAAAATACTTATTATACGTTGTACTTGAGGATTAGTAGCCATGTCGATTATGTCGATTGTAATATGTCCATTTGTACGCAATAACCACGCTGCACCTAAAAAGGGAATATATAACAAACTATATTCTGTTATTTCTTTTGTCCATAGAAAAGAATGACTGAAAAAATATCTCGAGAAGATTTCGAATACGACGGAGAAAGTCACAAATAGTAACAGTATCGCACCAATTGCTGCGAGAAGATTTTCAGTGATATCAAGAGCCTTTGATACTTTAGTAAGCATACTAACCCTCCTTTCAAATCCAGTGTGTTAATTAGTTAAAAGTTTCTTAAGCGTTGTTACTTGGTCCGGAGACGTTTTTTCTAACATATCCCAGTATACTCTTTCTACAGTGTCTTGAAATTTTTGACTATCCTCGGAACTTAATGTTAACCTTTCAACTCCAGCAGCCTCTATCGCTTTCCATTCACTATCGTTCATATCGTTAAAATATCTAACCATCTCTTGTTCAAATTTTACAGTTGTTTCAAAAATAATTTCTTGTAATTCTGGTGAGATTTCATTGAACGCATCTTTGTTGAACAAAATCGTCGCATTTTGATTTAAAAATGGTTCATCAATAATATATTTAGTTACTTCAGTCCAAGCTGAACGATGAGGACCTAATAAAGGAAATCCAAATCCATCAACCATATTTCGTTCAAGAGACGTGTACACGTCACTAGGTGTTATCTCCATTGGATTTACACCTAACTCAAGTAAAATTTCATGATAAGTAGGATTTGATCTGAAACTTAACCCTTTTAAATCATCCAAATTCTCTATTTTTTCATTACTCCAGAAGTAAAACGGGGAAGGACTCAACCATCTTCCAGCATAAACAAACCCTTCTCCTTCAAATCTCTCGCTTAAATAATCAAAATACCCATTATCTCTTTCTTCAGCAGGTGTATATGGAGAAATATGCAGCGAATGCGACTCAGGCATTAAGTGTCCATAATAGGAACTAACATTAAAGCCGACATCTACAATCCCATTCCTAACTGCATCAAACTGGTCAGTAATTGGAACCGATTCATCGCCTCCAAGCCAGTCAAATGTAACAGAACCATCAGTAGCCTCTTCAATCATATCCATCCACATTGGAATAATATCTTTAGTAAACGCATGGTCCATAGCTAAAAAACTGACAACAGAAAACTGGACTTGTTCTTCTGATTCATGGGAGTTACTTTCTATTTCCCCTCCGTTCCCAGCATTCTGAGAACATGCAACACTAAACAGTAGAAGACTAATAAAACCTAAAGCAACTGTAAGTTTTCTTTTCATCCATATTGCCCCCTATTTAAAGTGATAACCTTTAGTTAAATAAAATCCAATTATTACAAAAACATTGGTAAGAAAAGAAATTGGTAATTCCACTCTTTAGAAAAAAACATATCAGCTTCAATCTAATGAACGAATTACCAATTCATACATATTAGTAACTTTATCGAGGAACCAGAGCTTTGACTCTTAGTGGACTTACACTTCCACCTGTTATCTTAAAAGGAGTTGTGATAATGACAGATCCTCTTGGTGGTATTGTTCCAAGTTCGTCAAATGTGCTAATTCATATTTGTTCGCTGCATGCATTTCCCCTTTTTAACCAAATTTTAAATTCATCTTCATTAGAGAAGGACTCAACCATTCTTTCAATTTCTAATTTTCGGTACCATGCCTTTTTTCTTGATTTACCATAATATTCTTGATGGATAATAGATCCCTTGTTGTCTTTCACATAAAGAGTGGTCTTTCCAAGTTCAATAGCATCGCCAGCTCTAAATAACGTCTCAAACAGTTTCACAAATGGCTTTCTCCAAGGATGAGAAGTGACTTCGATATCAACTTGATAGATTCTACTTTTAATCACATTTTGCATAGCTTCAGTAACCTCTTATATTTAGAATCAACACTCTCTTGTAGCTCATTAATATCCCTCTCAGTCAAGTGTGAATATTTTTGCATTGATTTCGTATAATCACTTATCGGTCTTCGTTTTCGTACTTTATGAGTGAGTTTAAATTTACCATTCTCGCATTCCCATAATGGGTATAAATTTGTCTCCACAGCAATATTTCCAATTTCTATTGTTTTTTCTGTTGGGAACTTCCAGCCTGTTGGACAACCAGAGTATAGGTGTATATAAGACATACCATTCTTAACTTTCATTGCTTTTTTAAGCTTTTCAATATAATCAGGAAGGTACGATGGATTCGCCGTTGCTACATATGGAATTCCATGCGCTGCCATAATCATTGGCATATCCTTTCCTTTTTGTGATTTCCCACTACTTTCTTCCCCAATAGGTGTGGTTTGTGTCCAAGACCACTTTGGAGTTGTACCACTTCTTTGTACCCCTGTATTCATATAAGCTTCGTTGTCGTAGCATATATAAATGATGTTTTCTCCCCTTTCCGCTGCACCTGAAAGGGATTGGAAACCAGCGTCAGCAGTACCTCCGTCTCCAGCAAATGTCACAACATTTATATCTTCTACTCCTCTTCTTCGCCATGCACGTTTTATCCCACTTAACATGGCTGCGGTATTATCTAGTAACGGAAAGAATACAGGTATCTTAGCACCAGAACCACCTTGGAACCCTACAACTCCAACTCCACCCATACATCCAGGCGGAATAGCAAGAATAGTATTTGGACCTAATACCCGAAGTGTAGTCCTTAGAGCCAGCTCCGCATGACACCCAAGACAAGCGGAGTTCCCTGGAGAAAGTAAATCTTCTACTTTCGTTACTTCCTTATAAGCATTTTTTATATCCTTTTCTTCATTGAAAATAAAGCCAAAACGCTTCTTCGTGAAAAATGCATCATTTTTAACAAGTGTAGGTTTAGCCCCCTTTGGTATAGTTGAATAATTGGTATTATCCCTTTTTCCATCCTGTGTTCCCATTAACCTATCACTCCTTTTAATTTCGAATTTAACTGAGAGTCTTCAACGATGATCCGCTCGATGTCAATATCACCATCTTCTAAACCAAACCAAGTTACATCCTTATATGAACCACCATTTGCTACGTATTGAGTAATGATAATCGTTTGTTTTATATGTTCTATCGTCACATCTGAGCCTCCAAGTCCGCCAATAAAGTCCATCATTGGAGGCATTTCAATCCCTCCAAAACTATTTTTCAACTCTATATAACTAGTTCCATATCCACTTGCAAACGAGACATTTCGATCAATGACACCAATTGCTTTCATATCTTTAAGCAAACCCCTTGCTTCCTCAGATGGGAACGGACGAAGAACACGAATACGTAACATCCCAACTTTTATCCCTTGTTCTCTCATCTCATCGATGACAACACGTGCCGTACCTGCTGGACTCCCCATGCATACAATCGCAATTTCTGCATCATCCATACGATATAAATCAAGAAGTCCCCCATGGTCTCGCCCAAAAAGCTCAGCCCATTCTTGGCGAACATCCTCAATAACCTCTTTCGACTTTCTCATAGCTGTGACCTGTTTATGTCGGAACTCTGTCAACATCGGTCCTGCTGTTAAAGGGTCAACAGACATTGGATTTTTCGGGTCCAATAATACATGAGTGATATCTGGAGGGGGTAAAAACTCATCTACTTGTTCTTGTTCTGGTATTTCAACTCTTTCTGCCATGTGTGATAACGAAAAGCCATCGTAACAAACATTTACAGGCAAAAGAACGTCTTTGTTCTCAGCAATTTTGTATGCTTGCACGACAGTATCTAGCACTTCTTGATTACTTTCACACCAAATTTGAATCCAGCCGGCTTCTTTTACTGTCACGGCATCTTGTTGACCTCCCCAGACTGTTTGTGGAGAAATGACCTCTCTTGTTACTAGTGCCATTACGATAGGCAAGCGCATAGTACTTGTTCGAATATAAGGTTCATACATTAAGGCCAACCCTTGTGAACTAGTACCCGTAAACGTTCTAGCTCCTGCAAATACTCCCCCTTGTAAAACACTGAGAGCCGTATGTTCACTCTCTACCTCAACCAAATCAGCATCTATTTTTTCCTCAGCTACAAATTGAGCTAAATACTCTACTAAAGGGGTTTGAGGAGTTATAGGATACGCTGCTAGTAAGCTAACTTTTGCTAATGAAGCTCCCCATGCAGCAGCTTTATTTCCGTTTAGAACATCTATTTTTCCCATTACTCATCTCCCCTTTCTTCGTACATTGTAATTGCATTTGCAGGACATACCTCAGCACATATCCCACATCCCTTACACCAATCTAAGTCTGTGTCATAATGTGTAGTTAATTCGATTTTACATCCTACTGGACAGTACATATAACAGGCAGAGCAGCGTTTGCAAAGGTCTGGGTCAGTCACTGGACGTTGATAACGCCATAAACCTGTATTAACGACATATAACCCTTTTCCAACTGATGCAACGTCATCACCGGTCTCTTTATAGAGCTTTTTCGCTAAATTTAATAACATTTTTACTCACTCCACTTTGTTAGACTTTACTTCTAGACACAACAACTGCTTCTCTGTAACCTCTCTCGACTGCAAGTAGATTTTTTTCAATAATTTCTTTAGGAAAATAGTTAGATATCGCTTCTTTTAATGATTCAATAGTAATTAGACTAGTTGTTGAAGCAAAGGCACCAAGTAAAATAGTGTTTGTAATTGGAGCTTTAAATATATCTAAAGCAATTCGATTAGCATCAACAAATCCTAACGTATCTATCATGGAATCTACATTTTCTAACAGAATGTTTCTACGGGAATTAATTATCGCAAATGATCCTTTTTTCATTCCTTCATAAATAGGGATTTGCCCTAGTAATGATTCATCTAAAACAATAATACCGTCTGGTTCCACTACTTGAACTCTTTCTCTAATCGGCTTATTGTCCATTTTTACAAAAGCTTGTAGCGGAGCACCTCGTCGTTCAAATCCATATGCAGGAATGGATTGACCATACTTACCTTCCATAATAGTGGCATGCACCAAAAGTTCAGATGCCATTACCGCTCCTTGACCACCTCTACCATGAAAACGAATCTCTTTCATTTGCCTCACCACCTTCTAAAACGAGTGTTGTATAACTTAATAGATAACGAAAATAAGAGTCTCAAAGCAGTTATAAACAAATAGTCAATTTATTGTAATACTTTGACTACAAATCACCTATCGTTTATAATGTAAGCGTTATCATAAAGTAGTTTCTAAGCTTTCCATATTGGCAATTATATAATCTTTTTATATATTTAAATATTAACCAATTAACATTGTTAACTTTTTTCTTTAGGAAGGATGATTGTATGCAGAAAAGCCTACATCATAAATGGGAACCATTTTTGAAATATGGCAGAAAGAAGTTTATAAAAAAGAACACTGTTTTATTTCATCAAGAAGATATTGGAGATGGCTTCTACTACTTAAACAGTGGCGAAGTGATTATTAAATTAAACCTTGAAAATGGTGATGAAAGAATCATTGATTTTGTAACATCGAGTGAATTATTTGGTGAGCAGGGAATAAAATCAGATCCATATTTTGCTACAAGTATCGCGAATACCTCTTGTGTAATCTATTACTTTTCAAACGATACATTTAAGCAAATGTGTAAAGATAATCCTAAAGTGTCCGAACTAGTCATGCTTACACTTATTAAAAAAGTTCGGTTATACGGAGAAACTGTTTCCTTATTAGAAACACCAATTGAATATCAATTATCACATCTCTTACATAAACTCTATCAAAAGCGCGGGAGTTTTGAAATTACACTAAATCAAACCGCATTAGCACGCTATATCGGTACTTCTAGAATAACAATTTACAAGATACTAAAAAAGTGGAAAGAAAGTGGGATTATTACTATAATAGACCGAAAAATAATTATCACGGATATAGAGAAACTGAAATCTATTTTATAAAACGAAAAAACGGATTGAACACCCGTTTTTTCGTTTTTTTTTATAAATTTCGTATTACACATGCAATTTATTGTGCATTCAAAAGTTTTGTCTGTAAAATATTTGCTAAGTATTGAGGATTTTTTATGAAAAAAGTTCGGTTTTCTACAAAGACTGCCTCTTCCTCCTTCCATTTTTTTAGCGTTTTATACACTGTAACCCTAGTTAGACCAGTATAACTAGCCAACTCTTGTTGGGTAAAAACTATCTTATTTTTTCCGGTTATATAATAAAGCTTTAATAAACAGTAAGCAATACGTTGTTCTGATGTAAACATTTTGGAAATCATTTCTTTTAACAAATTTACTTTTTGTATCACAGAATCAACAAAAAGTGCCAGTATATCAGGGTATTTTCTAGTTAGTTCCTTAAATGTCTCAGCGGAAATATAGTATACAGCTGAATCTTCTAATGCAACTGCCGAGGTAAAATAATGCTGTTCGTCTATAGCTTGTTCACCAAACACGCGTCCCGACCCACTTACATCCAATATTTTATCTTCTCCACCTACAGTTGAGGTGACAATTTTTATTAACCCTTTTTCAACATAATAGAACCCTGTCCCTTTATTCCCTTGAAGATAAATGGTCGATTTTCTTCTAAAAAACAACCTTTTTCCATATTTAAGATAAGGCCCCCATTTATTCTCGATATTATAAGTCTGCTTTAATAATCCTTCCACAAAATCCTCCTCCAATAACTTATAATATATTTGAAGACGTTTCATAGATTGTAATAATAAGTTCAAAAGCTCTATCTTTATTATACTAAATATTCCGAATTTAATAACTGTATTTAATTATCAAATGGTTAGTTTATTTGTCAAATACTAGGAGGGGGAAAATGCATAAGTATCAAGCAATGGAAAGTTTTGTCGATCAAGTAGAAGCTACTAAAAATGGAAAGCTAGAGTTAACGAAAGCAATTTGGGAGGATTTCAAAAACAATTTAAAACATTACCATGAAGAAGAAGTAGCCGATGTCTTAATGCAAATCGAGTTGAGGACAAAAGTTAATCCGGCTTTTATAGCTTTTCACTTTGATAATCAAGAACTATTAACTCGAGATGACATTGAATCCTTTATCTAATTAATTAAATAAAAGAAGCTGCCGATAAAGTTGTTACCCTTTATCAGCAGCTTCTTTTTTTGAAGTTCGTACATTTTTATTCTTTTACAGTAGAAGTGACACCTAATAATTTATCACGAGCATATTTTGGAATTGTATGTGCTTTTAATTTTCCATCTTTACTAAAATGTACCCATCCTTTTATTTCATAACCTTTACCAGTGAGATCGTCGCCACGGTATAATTCGTGTTCCATCCGAAACACTTTATCATTGACTTCCGCTATTCTCGTCACTATTTTAATTTCATCAAAATAATAAAGTGGCAATTTAAATGTTCCGTTCGTATCAATAATAGGATGGGCAATTTTTTCGTTTACCATCATATCTTTGGGAGGTAAGCCAATTAATTGAAGTAATGTTTGGCTGCCTGTATCAAACCATTTAAAATAATTTGGATAATATACAATCCCAGCCATATCAGTGTCTCCCCAGGTAACTCTATAAGTAAGTGTATTTTCTACCATAGAACTCTCCTTTCAGAACTTAATTATTTAAGTTTGCTATTTAAATTATATACGGCTTATCTTTTAAAAAATGTTAACTAGTTAATAGTTCCTTCAACCTTTTATGTATTTACAAATTTTAGAATGGTTTAGGTCTTTATCATCATTAAAAGAGGCTAACATTTTTCAAAAAACTGAATGTTAGCCTCTAGAAAACTTTTGTTTTTATTCTGGTTGATTTGGTACATTTGGATCTAGTTCAAAATTTGGCTCATATCCCTTATAGATAACAGATGCAACCATTCCGCCGTTTGCGTGATGGAATTCATGGCAATGGAACATCCAATTACCTGGATTTTTCGCTTCAAAGACAATTTCATATGTTTCATCAGGACGAACGTTTAGTGTATCTTTTTTTATTGGAGAACCTGTAATTGGCTTGCCGTCTTTAGAAATCACATAGAAAAACTCACCATGTAAATGCATCGGATGTTCAACACCAGTATCGTTTGTAATAGTAAACTTCACGACATCTCCTTCTTCTACTTCATACACTTCTGGGTCAGGATACTGTTTCCCATTAATTGTGAATGTTTCATCTCCATCTTCACTGCCTAGTAACATATCAAATTCTTTTGTTACTTCACCTATTTCTATGTCTCTCGCTTCACCGTAAGATGTTATATCAAAGAACGTTTGGTCATAGCTCGAAGTTACTAAAGACTCCTCTTCATATCCTTCATAAACTAGTGGTACTAATCCTTGTAGATTTTTCTT